>JBFZCS010000193.1:0-3112 GCA_041307825.1 Azonexaceae bacterium | reverse complement strand
CGATGCTGGTGCCGGTTGGCATTGCCTATGCCGTGGCTTCGGGCGTGCCGGGTATCTATGGTCTCTACGCCACGATCATCCCGCTGCTCGCCTATGCGCTGTTCGGCCCGAGCCGCATTCTTGTTCTCGGGCCGGATTCGTCGCTGGCGACATTGATCCTTGCCGTCGTCCTGCCGCTGTCCGGCGGCGACCCGCTACGCGCCATCGCTCTGGCCAGCATGATGGCGGTGGTGTCGGGCATGTTGTGCATCCTGGCGGGCGTCGCCCGTCTGGGCTTTGTCACCGATCTGCTCTCGAAACCGATCCGCTACGGCTACATGAACGGCATTGCGCTGACGGTCCTGATCAGCCAGTTACCCAAACTGTTCGGT
Source organism: Azonexaceae bacterium (assembly GCA_041307825.1). Classification (GTDB taxonomy): domain Bacteria; phylum Pseudomonadota; class Gammaproteobacteria; order Burkholderiales; family Rhodocyclaceae; genus Azonexus. The sequence continues at coordinate 2,741 of JBFZCS010000193.1, read as the reverse complement.
TTCTCGATCGACGCCGAGGATCCGCTCAACAAGGTCTGGCAGTTCGCCCAGGCGCTGCTGGCCGGCAAGACCAACGCGACCGCCTTGATGGTCGGCGGCGGCACGCTGGCACTGATCATGCTGCTCAACCGCAGCAAGCGCTTGCCGGGGATACTGATCGCCGTGATCGGCGCGACCGTCCTCGTCGCGACGCTCGGCCTCGACAGCTACGGCGTTTCAGTGCTGGGTTCGCTGCCCCAAGGCCTGCCGGCCTTTGCCATTCCATGGATCACGCCCGCCGATGTCGTTCCTGTCCTCATGGGTGGCTTTGCCGTCGCTATCGTTTCTTTCGCCGACACCAGCGTGCTGTCGCGTACCTATGCCGACAAGACCGGCGCCTATGTGGACCCCAACCAGGAGATGGTGGGGCTGGGGGCCGCCAACCTGGCCGCCGGATTCTTTCAGGGCTTTCCGATCAGCAGCAGTTCGTCGCGTACCCCGGTAGCCGAAGCCGCCGGCGCCAAGACGCAGTTGACCAGCGTCGTCGGCGCCGTTGCTGTCGCCCTGCTGCTGTTGCTGGCGCCCAACCTGCTCCAGTACCTGCCGCACACCGCGCTGGCCGCCGTGGTCATCGCTGCCGCCATCGGACTGGTCGAGATCGCCGATCTGCGGCGCATTTACCGCATTCAGCGCTGGGAGTTCTGGTTGTCGATCGGCTGCTGCATCGGCGTGGTTGTGCTGGGCGCCATTCCCGGCATTGGCCTGGCGATCCTGCTGGCGGTAACCGAGTTCCTCTGGGATGGCTGGCGCCCGGATTCCGCCGTACTGGGTCGCGTCAAGGGCATCAATGGCTACCACGACATCTCGCGCTACCCCGACGCCCGCCTTATTCCGGGACTGGTCCTGTTCCGCTGGGCGGCACCCTTGTTTTTCGCCAATGCCGAGTGGTTTCACGAGCGCGCCCTCGACGCCGTGGCGGCCTCGCCAACGCCGGTGCGCTGGCTGGTGATAACAGCGGAACCGGTGACCAGCGTGGACGTCACCGCTGCGGACATCGTCGCCAAGCTCGATGAGACCTTGCGGGCGGCCGGCATCAAGTTGTGCTTCGCCGAGATGAAGGATCCCGTCCAGGATAAGCTGAAGCGCTTCGGGCTCTTTTCACGGCTCGGCGCGGAGGTCTTCTTTCCAACCATCGGCGAAGCCGTGAATACTTATCTCAGGACCTATCCTGATGTCGTGGTGGCGTGGAAGAAGAGCGACGGCAGTCCCGGATGAACGGAACCCGGGCCTGGTCATTTTTCGCCGCAGAATCGCCCTTCGCGTCCAGCCAAAAACAGGGGCGATAAATCCGAGCGGCTGCTTACTGAATAGGGCTACTTGTTTAGTCCCACGGTGTGCTGGACTGGGTTGATCCTGAAGCGCCCAGGCTCATTTGTCCGGGTTTTGCAGACGAATTCATAGGGCGTCAGGCCCTTTTGGCATCTTCAGTCGCCGGGCAAAACTGTAAGCATAGACAACGATGTCTTTTTTTTGAATGGTGTGCACGCAGCTACTGTTTGCCGAGCACGCTCGCTCGCCATTCCCTGACCCGGGCAATCAGTGCCTCTGGGCGTTCGCTGGTGATCTTAGGGGAATCAGCATAGATCGTGCCGGCATCGCCGTCGAGACAAAGGGGGTCGCCTTCGGCGACGCGGGTTTGCCCCAGCGTGGCTTGTTTGGCATTTTCATCGATGCGCAGGTCGGCGCAGCCAACGAGACAGACCTTGCCCATTTGGCGCGCGACAACGGCGGCATGCGAGGTGCGCCCGCCGCTGGCAGTGAGCACGCCGCTGACGACTGCGATGCCGGCGATGTCGCTGGTGGCGACATCGTTGCGCACCAGGATGGCGGGCGTGCCGCGCTCGGCAAAGGCTTGGGCGGCTTTGACCGAGAAGGCGGCCGGGCCCTGGGCCACGCCGGTACCGGCGGGGATGGCCTTCCCGAGGGGCGGTTTGCTGGATTTGACGTGCCGGATAGTAATGGCGTCGACATCGATGCCGGACAATCGGCCGAGCGCCTCTTCCGGGGTGATGAGCCCGCTATCGGCCTGGTCGACCGCCATCCGCAGTGAGGCAAGGGCGGTCCGCTTGGCGGTGCGGGTTTGCAGCATGAACAGTTCGCCGTTTTCGACAGTGAATTCGAACTCTTGGGCGTCACGAAAATTTTGCTCGAGGGATTCGCCGACCTGGGCGAGCTTTTGCATGAGCCAATTGGGGACATCGTTTTCGGCGGTTACCCGGCGGCGTCCCGAGACGATGTCTTCGCCCTGAGCCTGCTGCAGCCAGTCGATATACAGCCGGTTTTCCCCATTTGACGGATCGCGGGTGAAGCCAACCCCCGCGCCCGAGTTACCGCCGGCATTGCCGAACACCATGCGCTGCACGGTCACCGCAGTGCCCAAGTCGTCCGCCAGCGAATTCAGGCGCCGGTATTCCACCGCCTTGTCGGACATCCAGGATGCAAAAACGGCATGGGTAGCGGCGGCCAATTGCTCGAATGGGTCTTGCGGAAAATCCTGGCCGGTGTGGTCGCGATACAGCACAAGGTAGCTGCGTGCCAGATCGCGTAGCGCACGAAAATCGAGTTGTCGGGCGATGTCGGCGCCGGCGCGGTTCAGGGTGGTATCCAGCGCCGCCTCGAACGGCGCTGCCGGAACGCCGGCAACGATCTCGGCAAAGGCCTGGATCAGGCGGCGATACGAATCCCATGCCAGCCGGTGGTCG
>JBFZCS010000192.1:0-4969 GCA_041307825.1 Azonexaceae bacterium | reverse complement strand
TCCAGATCAGCAGTGCGATCAGGGGCAGGAGCACCATGAACGGCGTCAGCGTGCGCAAGGCAGCGGCCGCGGCAAGCCGGGCACGCACGCTGGTCGGCTGGGCGACGGCGATGATCTCGCCCTGGTATTGCAGGGCATAGACGCGCCAGGCGCCGGTGCTGGTCTGTTCGGTGGCGAAGCCGAGGCGGACGACATCGGGCAGGATGCGGTACGGGCGGGATGAATAAATGGTCAGGCCGTTGCGATCCCAGACGCGGACGACGAATTCGAAACTCTGTTCGCCGACCAGATCTTCGGTCGCTCCGTTAAAGCTCTGGTTGCGCAGCGCCAGGGCGATCTGCTCCAGGTGGTAGTCGAAAATGGTGTTGGCCTCTTCCTTCGCCGTGCTGTAGGTCGCCCAGGCGCCAAGGAGCATGACGACGGTCATTGCCGCGGTGAGGAGCAGCACAAGTTTGCGGCGGATGGAATTCATGGTCGTTTGGGCACCATGTAGCCGACACCGCGGACGTTACGCACCAGATCGCCGCCGATCTTGCGGCGCAAGGCGTGGATATGGACCTCGACCGCATTGCTGCCGATTTCCTCGTCCCATCCGTAAAGCCGGTCTTCAAGCTGGCTGCGCGAGAGGGGAACGCCGGGATCTTGCAGCAGGGCATGCAGCAGGGCGAATTCCCGGCCCGAGAGCCGGATCGCATCACCGTTGAGGCGCACTTCGTGGGTGGCGGGATCGAGAACCAGCGGGCCGTGCTCGATCACCGGCGTCGCCCGTCCGGAACGCCGCCTGAGCAGTGCCCGCAGGCGCGCGGCAAGTTCGTTCAGGTCGAAGGGCTTGACGAGGTAGTCGTCGGCGCCGGTATCGAGACCGGCGATCCGGTCGGCGACCGCGTCGCGGGCCGTGATGATCAATATCGGTAGCGTTTTCTGCTGCCGCCGCCATTGCGCGAGTAGTTCGAGTCCGGATTTTCCGGGGAGTCCCAGATCGAGCAGGATCGCATCGTAATCGTTGGTCGTCGTGGCCAGACCGGCGGCGTCGCCATCGCGTACCCAGTCGACCGTATAGCCCTCTTGGCGCAGGCCGGTGCGGATGCTGGCGCCAATCATCGGATCGTCCTCAACCACCAGGAGTCGCATTACGGGTCACGCCTGATATTCCGGGTTGCCAATGAAGGGTGATTCTAACGCCATGTCCGGATGAATGGACGCAGGTCTAATGAACGCGGGTCTATTGTCAGCCGTGATGAACTCGCCTAGGCTCGGCTTTTTGTTCCGGACTCTCGTCGTGCCTGAACCACGTTCCTGTTATCGCGGCCGCTTTGCCCCTTCGCCTACCGGGCCCCTGCATTTCGGGTCGCTGGTCGCGGCGGTCGGCAGCTATCTCGATGCCCGTAGCAACAGAGGGGAGTGGCTGCTGCGCATGGAGGATGTCGATACGCCGCGCAATGTGCCGGGGGCGGCGGACGGAATCCTGAAAACGCTGGAGGCCTACGGTTTCGAGTGGGATGGCGCGGTGCTCTGGCAAAGCCGGCGCTTCGATGCCTATACCGCAGCGCTGGAACGACTCAAGACGGCAGGCGTGGCCTACGGCTGCGCCTGTTCGCGCAAGGAAATTGCCGATTCGGCGCCGCGTCCGGCGGTCGATGGTGGTCTGGCCTACCCGGGAACCTGCCGCGCCGGCTTGCCGCCCGGACGTGCCGTGCGCGCTTGGCGGCTTCGGGTACGCAATGAAGAGACCGAATTCGTCGATCGTCTGCAGGGGCGACAAGCCCAGAATCTCGAGCGCGATGTCGGCGACTTCGTCCTGTTGCGTGCCGACGGCTTGTACGCCTATCAGCTGGCTGTCGCGGTCGACGATGAATTTCAGGGCATTTCCGACGTCGTGCGCGGCGCCGACCTGATTGCTTCAACGCCCCGCCAGATCTGGCTCCAGCGTTGCCTCGGCTACGCGACGCCGCGCTATGCCCATCTGCCGGTGGCGACCAATGCCGTCGGCGAGAAGCTGTCCAAACAGACCCGGGCGCCTGCGCTGCGCATCGATCAGGCGGGAGAGCTACTGGTTGCGGCGCTCGACTTCCTTGGCCAGGCAACGCCTGAAGGATTGGCGCATGCCGGTTTGCGGGAAATCTGGAACTGGGCTTTTCAGCACTGGTCGTTTGCCGGGATTCCGCGGCAGGCGGCATGCTTCAGGGATTAGCGCCCGGGGTCTGGTTGTCGGTCTCCCAATGTTCGGGACCATACCCGGTAATGCCGACCAGGGCGCGGACCAGCGCGTAGCTGAGCCAGCGCAAGAAGCGCGAGTGGAGCGGTTGGCGGGTAAAGTCCTCGGCAAACATCTCGCGCGCCCCGCCTTGTATCGCCTGGGTCAGGCTGGCGTGCAATTCCCCGGCGAAGCGATCGTCACGGACAACCACATTAGCTTCCTTGGCCAGCAGCAGGCTGAAGGGATCGATATTCGACGAGCCGACCGTCGCCCAGTACCGGTCGATGACCGCGACCTTGGCATGCATGAAGCTTTTTTCGTACTCGAAAATCCGGATCCCGGCGGCCAGCGCGTTCGCGTAGAGCGCCTGCGTGGCGTAACGCAGCAGCTGGTGGTCGGTCTTGCCCTGCAGCAGCACGCTGATTTTCACCCCGCGGCGTGCTGCTGCATAGAGGGCGTGCGCGAAACGAAAACCGGGAAGGAAATAGGCGTTGGCGATCAGGATTTCCTCGCGCGCCGCGTCGATAGCGTGCACGTAAGCGTGGAGGATGTCGTTGCGGTGGCGGATATTGTCGCGGATCAGGAAGGCGGCTGTCTGCGCGCCGACAGCCGTGTAGCCGGCCGGGGCTATGCGCGCCTGCCGGAAGCGGCGCTTCAAGTTGGCCCACGAGACGCTTTCCCACATTTGCCGCACGGCATGGTGGACCTGATGCAAGATGGGTCCCTCGAGGCGTACCGCGTAATCGAAGCTGGGGCGCATGCCTTCCGGCGCATTGTTGTCATCGGCGATGTTGATGCCGCCAACGAAGGCCAAGCGGCCATCGATGACCACCAGTTTGCGATGCAGACGGCGCAAGCGGTGGCGACGCAGGCGAAAGCGCGCGAATTCCCGCCGGTAGGCCATGACATAGGCTCCGGCGGCGAGCAGGCGCGGCATGAAATCATGTTCGAAATTGCGTGAACCAAAGCCGTCTACCAGGACGTGCACCCTGACGCCGCGCTCGGCGGCATGGCACAGGGCGCTGGTTACGGCATGGCCGATTTCGTCGTCGGCGTAAATGTAGCTTTCGAGATAGATCTCGGATGTGGCTGCCTCGATGTCGGCAAGCAGGCTTGGAAAGTATTCGCTTCCCGAATTGAGCAGGGTGATCTGGTTGCCGGGCAGGAACTCAGCGGCCATGTCGCGTCAGGTATGCCGACAGCGCGGCGTGGTCGGAGATGGCTGACCACGGATGGCCGAAATGAACCGCGGTCTTCTGGATCTTGAAGCCGCGGACATAGATGCGATCGAGCCGGAACATGGGCAGGGCAGCGGGGAAACTCCGCACCGGTGTCCCGCTCCGGTTGCTGAACACCTCGGTCAGGCCCATCCGCTGCGCGAGATGGGAGCCCGCGCGGTTGCTCCAGTCGTTGAAGTCGCCGGCGATGATCAGCGGTTCGTTGCCGGCGGCGACGGTGTCGAGGTAATCGGCCAGCGCCGCCATCTGGCGGCGGCGCGAATAGCCGAACAGCGAGAGATGGACACAGACGCAGTGCGCCGCCGGACCGTCCGGCAATTCGATCCGGCAGTGCAGCAGGCCGCGCTTCTCGAACTGCAGGTGGGTCACATCCTGATTGTGCGTGTGCAGGATGGGAAAGCGCGAGAGGATCGCGTTGCCATGGTGGCCGTGGTCATAAGCCATGTTCTGGCCATAAGCCGCCGCATGCCAGACGTCCTCGGCCAGGAACTCGTACTGCGGTTCGCTCGGCCAGTTGCCGTGGCTCTCGGCGTGGCCAAGATGCAGTCCCTGGACTTCCTGCAGGAAGACGATGTCGGGATTGAGGTGACGCAGACGCTCGCGCAGTTCATGCACCATCATGCGCCGGTTGAACTGCGAGAAGCCCTTGTGGATGTTGAAGGTCGTGACGTGCAGGGCGGGCATGCTCATGACGTTCAGGAAATCGCCAGCATCCGGTCAAGCGCCAGTTTGGCCAGAACCGCTTCGTGTTCGGGCACCTTGATCTGGTTCACCACCTTGCCGGCGACCAGGTTTTCCAACGTCCATGCCAGGTGCTGCGGGTCGATGCGCTGCATGGTCGAGCACATGCAGATGGTGGTGGCCATGAACTGGACGATCTTGTTGTCGGGCAAAACCTCTTTCGCCAGGCGGTCGACCAGGTTCAGCTCGGTGCCGACCAGCCAGCGCGTGCCGGCCGGCGCTTCCTTGATGGTCCTGACGATGTGCTCGGTCGAACCGACGTAGTCGGAAGCGGCGCAGACCTCGAAACTGCACTCGGGGTGGGCAATCACCAAACCGTCCGGGTACTTGGCGCGAAAGGCGTCGATCTGCGCTTTGCGGAACATCTGATGCACCGAGCAATGGCCTTTCCAGAGAAGGATGCGCGCCTTCCTGATCTGCTCCGGGGTCAGGCCGCCGAGTTCGAGATCGGGATCCCAGACGACCATCTCGTCCATCGGGATGCCCAGGTTGTGCCCCGTCCACCGTCCGAGATGCTGATCGGGGAAGAACAGCACCTTCGGCCGCCGCGCGAACGCCCATTTGGCGATGATGCCGGCATTGGACGAGGTGCACACGATGCCGCCATGTTCGCCGCAGAATGCCTTCAGATCCGCCGCCGAGTTGATGTAGGTGACCGGCGTGACTTCCTCTTCGGCGTTCAGTACCTCGTTCAGTTCGCGCCAGCAACGTTCCACCTTGGCCAGATTGGCCATGTCGGCCATCGAACAGCCGGCGGCGAGGTCGGGCAGGATGGCGATCTGATTCGGTGCGG
>JBFZCS010000191.1:0-5959 GCA_041307825.1 Azonexaceae bacterium | reverse complement strand
AGCGATCCACGGTAGCCACCAGGATCCACTGTTGCGTTACTGATCGGGGAGATAGGGCATGAATCCGTTCTTGCTGAAAAGACTGTCGGTCATGATCGGTCTTCTGTTTTTTGCGAGCCCGGGTTACGCGCAAGCGGAAAATGCGGATGCCGGCCCGGAGAGTTCGACGTCTGGTCTCTGGCGAGGCCACATCACGCCCAAGTTTGGCTATTTCGAGAATTCGGGAAATCCGGCGTATCTGAATCGCTACAACCTTCTCGGTAACGACAATTCGGTAAATGCGGCGTATATGAATCGTGACAACCTTCTCGATTTCACGTTCAGTAAGGGCGGGACCAGCAATGGCTTCATCGCCGACCTGAATTTCAGTCTTGTTTTCAACGACGACAGCGGCGCTTCGTTATTCGTGGAAAAGGAAGGCTATGGCGCTAACAATCAGCGCGTGCGCCTCAGGGGCATTACCCGTTCGGCACTTTTCGGCGCGTACTATTCCACCTTCAAATCGGCCACGGGCACGTATGATTTCCTGTACAACCCGGACATGGTGGCCGGCGGGACGGATCCGCGGTACGCCGATCGCACCCTGAACTCGACGGGCCGGACTGCTTTTGTCGCCTACTTCAATAACGACAGCCCGAAAGTCCTGGACTACGAACTGCAGCGTTCAAGCTACGGCTTCAGCGTTGTTCTGAAGCCGGCCAGTTTCGAGGAGCGTGCTTCATTCGAATTCAATGTCGATGGCTACAATCGCGATGGCCAGCAGGTATCGAATTACATTCTGGATGACGCCTTCTTCGGCAACGATCGCAATGCCCAGCGTTACCAGTGGCGGGGATATGCCAAGACAATCAATGACCGGAACACGAAACTGACCTATCAGTTCAACTTCACGCCGCAGGACTGGTTCATAAACTACGAGTTTTCGATTGACAGGTTCCGGAACAACGAGTTACCGGTCACGTTGGGCACCGTTGCGAAATGGGCCACTCCAACGCTGCGCTTTGTCCCGGGCGTGGACCTCCTTACGCCACTTGGTTTTGTGCCGGACTCGACCCAGTACAGCAATGGCCTGAGGGTAAACAAGACCTTTGGCGATTCGGCGGCGGTGAGCGCCGGCGTCAGTTACGCGTGGTTGCAGCAGGATACCTTTTCGGAGCCTCAGGTCACCTATGGCTACACCGATGGACGCGTCGATACGATCAATGGATTCCTGAACGGAAAATTCAATGTGTCGCAGTCGGTCGGGCTGGAAGCGTTCGCCCGCGTCAACCGGCGGCAGAACGACTCGTCCTATCCGGTTCCCGGGTTCTACGAGCCGGTCTCGCAATTTGGCAATCCGCGCATGGTGATGCCGCGGATCGACAGCTACAAGCATCTTTCCTATGGCCTCGAGGCCAAGCTTTATCCGAGTTTCCTCAAGACAACCTGGTCCGCCGGCTGGAAATACGAGCGCAAGGAGAACGACCTGACTTGGGGAATCGTGCCGGCGCTGGCGCCGCCGATATCGCTGTACGGCAGCCAATACGCGGCGAACGAGGTATTCATCAAGCTCGTCTCGCGCCCGCTTCGCGGCCTGGTTCTGCGCGCGACGCCATCTTATCTATGGGCCAATGAAACGCAGTTGACGACCGACCCGAACGAGATGTTCAAGTTCAAGTCGTCGGCCATCTACACGAAGCCGGAGTGGAGCGAACTGGCGGTGACCGGGTATTACAACTACAACCGCAAGAAGAACGATTCCCTGAGCTATTCCGATTACATCCTGAATCCGCGCGGCTTTGCCAATCCGCAATATCAGGAAGCTACCAACACCGCGCAGTCTTTCGGCTTGAGCATGAGCGTGGTTCCGGTCGAGGATCTCAAGGCCAGCCTCGGCTATGACTGGAATCAGAACGACCTGAGCGCCTATTACTTCGCGACCAACCGCTTGCGTTTCGACTATCCGCAGCTCTTTCCCGGCGTCACCAACCCGAATCCCGATGTCGCCTTGAGCTTCATGAATCTCGATCAGTTCAACTACAAGGTCGACACCCATACCTTCACGGCGGGACTCGAAAAACAATGGGAGCACTATCTGTTCAACGTCAATTACAGTCTGATGCTGGCCGATGGCTACAACGCCAATGGCCTTGCCGGCCAATCATTGCCGCCGGTCGATGACAAGATCGACACGCTCCTCCACACGCTGTCGCTGGGCATGGAATACACCTGGGAAAAGCATATTTCGGTCCGCGGTGTGTATATCTACGATCGCTACCAAGACAATGCTTACGAAGCGCTGAACGGCAGCCGCAATACGATCTGGCTTGGGGTCAACTATCGGCTCTGATAGCTCTTTCGGAGCGGGTGCTGCTTCAATCTGAACGCCGAGAATGGAAACAAAACCGGGTTCGCAAATTTCCCACCACCGCTGGCTGGCAGCGCGTCATGACGAGCTTGCCGCACCGGACAGCTGGTTGGGGCTGGTCGGTCTGTTCTGGCTCGAACCGGGCGTGAACCGGGTGGGTAGCGCCGAGGGTTCGCTCGTGCGCTTGCCGGGCGGGCCGGAGCGCCTTGGCGAGTTGCTTTGGGACGACGGCCGGGTGGTCTGGTATCCGGTGGTCGGCGAGGCCCGCGAATTGCAGACCGATGCGACGGGGCAGCCGTCCATGGTCGAGCACGAAAACTGGTCATTTTTCATCGTCGACCGCGACGGCCACCTGGCTGTCCGTTTGCGTGACCGCGACTGGGCCGCTGGCAAGCCGTTCACCGGCCTCGATTATTTCGATTTCGACCCCGCCTGGCGGATCGCTGCCGATTGGCAGGCGCTGTCGCCGCCGCTCAGGATGGAGGTGCACAACGTCTCGGGCGAACTGAAAACCGTCGAAGTCGCGCATCAGGCGGTATTCGAGGTTGCCGGGCAAACCGTGACCTTGCTGCCGATGTCGGTGAACGACAAGGAAGTCTTTTTTGTCTTCCGGGATCGGACCAGCGGCAAGGAAACCTACGGCGCCGGGCGTTTTCTGAAGGTACCTGCCGCGCCCATGGAAGGAAGTGTTGGCGCTGGGGTCGACGGCAAAATAAGCCTCGATTTCAACCGTGCCTACAATCCACCCTGCGCCTTCACGCCCTTCGCCACCTGTCCGCTGCCGCCGCCGGAAAACTGGCTGTCTTTCGCCGTACCGGCGGGCGAGAAGAAATGGGTGAAGACGGCTTGAGCGGGTGTTGAGCGCGCTCCGGCGAACGCGTTCTACTAGCCCGCAGTGCGCTCCTTCGTGCGCAGTGCCGTGCGTTTCTGCTTGGAGCCGCACTGGCTGGCGTCCTTGATCATGTAGTCTTGGCCAACCGGGTGGAAGCCGAGCCGACCATAGAACTGCTTCACCCGGTCGATCTCTTGCGCGCTGCGGGGAGCGCCGGGCTGCTGTGAAATCGGGAACGCCTTGAGTCCGATGACGCAGTATTCGAGATCGATCGATTCGCTCATGCGTTGGAACAATTGGGTGCCGACGCCCTGGCCGCGATGGCTGGGTTCCACGATGACCTCGTCGATGTACACGAGGCATTCGCAGTGTTGCCGCGGGAGATCCGATTCGACATGCGGCAGCGGCACGTAGCAGTTGCTGTCGGCAAAGGCGGTATCCCTGAATTCGGTGATGTCGTGCGAGATGGAGTCCAGCAACTCATCCATGCTGATGCCATCGTGGCGCGCCAGCGCGAGATCGACGCGGTGGCCGACGATCCGGCCAACCAGGACTTCCTCGCCGGCGTCATCGTCCCACGCGCGCGCTTCACCGCGGAAGTGCAGCACGTAGTGCTCGATACCGGGATGAGAATCGGGCCGCAAGACCCATTCAAATTCGAGCGCTTCGGTCATCGTGCCAGGCTCCTGCCGATCGGAATGCCGGTGGAGCTTAGAGCATCGCCGCTGCGCCGGATTTGATCGTTATCAACTCAATCAATGTACCGATCGTATCACCCGGCGGCAGAGGTAATGGAAATTCAATGAAGCTTCCGGAACTATCCGCCCTGACGCAGCGCCTGGAGTATTTTCTGACCGCCGCGACCGGTCACGGTCTGGCCGAGCCGGGCCTGTTCCTCCTTGATCGCCGCGCGGCTCTTGTCGCCGAGCATGCCGTCGACCTCGCCGATGTCGTGGCCGCGGGCCGCCAGCAGACGCTGCAGTTCGCGGCGTTCGGCGCGTGACAGGCCGGGGTCGTCGGTCGGCCAAGGCGTGGCGAATGGCGGCGCGCCGCGCAGCCGGTCGGAGAGGTGGGCGATCGCCAGCCCGTAGCTCTCGGCGGCGTTGTAGCCGTAGATCACGTCGAAATTGCGCGTCGTCAGAAATACCGGGCCGCGCGCTCCGGCCAGCATCAGCAGGCCGGCACGTTCACCCGGGGCGAGACCGCTGGCGCTCAAGGGGCGGCCATCGACCAGGGTCAGGCCGGAAGCCGACCATTCGTCGAGCGTGCGCTTGCGGGTGCGACCGGCGAGGCTGGTATCGAAAACGCTCGGCAATTTCACCTCGACGCCCCACGGCAGGCCGCTCTGCCAGCCCCCCTTGCGCAGGAAATTGGCGGTCGAGGCCAGCGCGTCGTCACTGTTGTCGACCAGGTCGCGCCGCCCGTCGCCGTCGAAGTCGACAGCCAGGCGCTCGTAGGTGGCCGGCATGAACTGGGTGTGGCCGAAGGCGCCGGCCCATGAGCCATAGAGGCGCTCGGGCGCGATGTCGCCGCGCTGGAGGATGCGCAGGGCGGCGAAGAACTCGCCCTGGAAAAAGCCTTGGCGGCGGCCGAAGCAGGAAAGCGTGCCGAGCGCCTGGACCAGCGGGTATTTGCCGGTGATCCGCCCGTAATTGCTCTCGACGCCCCAGACCGCCACCACGGTCGCCGGATCGACGCCGTAGGCCGCCTGAATCCGTTGCAGGACATCGGCGTGGCGGGCGAGACCGGCCATCCCGTCGGCGATGCGTTCATCGTCCACCAGGCCGGAAAGATAGTCCCAGATCGGCAACTTGAATTCCGGCTGGTAGTTCAGCTTGTCGAGCAGCGTGAAATCGGCCTGTACGCCCTCGGTATAACGGCTGAAACTGTCGCTCCGCACGCCGCTGCGCTGCGCCGCCGGTTGCAGGCGCGTCAGACAGCTTGCGAACTCGGATTGCGATTGCGCGCGAACGAGACCGGGACCGCCGGCAAGCGTCAGGAAGGCGGCGATCGCTGCGGCAAGCGAACGATCAGGCAAGGGCATCGAGCGCCCGAGCCAGATTATTCAACGTGCGCTCCGGATTGTGCAGCTTCTCCAGTCCGAAAAGGCCGATGCGGAAGGTTCTGAACTCGGCCGGCTCGTCGCACTGCAGCGGGACGCCGGCAGCGGTCTGCAGGCCGACGGCGAGGAATTTCCTGCCGTTCTGGATTTCCGGATCGGCGGTGTAGCTGACGACGACGCCGGGCGCCTTGAAGCCTTCGGCGGCGACGCTGGGAAAGCCGCGCGCTTCGAGCAATTCACGGACGCGACGGCCGAGTTCCTGCTGCTCGCGGCAGACCCGGGCGAAGCCGTAGGCCTCGGTTTCCAGCATGACGTCGCGCATGGCGGCCAGCGCGTCGGTCGGCATCGTCGCGTGGTAGGCGTGGCCGCCGTTCTCGAAGGCTTCCATGATCTGCAGCCACTTTTTCAGGTCGCAGGCGAAACTGGTGCTGGTCGTCGCCTCGATTCGTTCGCGGGCGCGCTCGCCGAGGGCGACCAGGGCGCAGCACGGCGAGGCGCTCCAGCCTATTTGCGGGGCGCTGATCAGGATATCGACATTGCTGGCGACCATATCGACCCAGACCGTGCCGGAGGCGACGCAATCGAGCACGAACAGGCCGTCGACCGCGCGTACCGCTTCGCCGATCGCTTTCAGGTAGTCGTCGGGCAGGATCATCCCGGAGGCGGTCTCGACGTGCGGCGCGAAAACCACCGCCGGCCGCTGTTCGTGAATGGCGGC
>JBFZCS010000190.1:0-16748 GCA_041307825.1 Azonexaceae bacterium | reverse complement strand
GGCCCAGTACGTCGAGCGCGCCAACAACGGCGGCATCGAGCGCGTATTGCTCTGATTTTCGGCTGTTTTGGCAGTCGACCGCGACGGCCTTCCCGGTGAGCAAGGAAGCGCTTGCAGTATTTATATGCAAGTGCAATCCTTGCAATCCTTGCAAACTTAGCGAATCAGGAACCCGGGAATGGACGGCAAGATCTGCGAACTATGCGCCACGGCAGGCGGAACGATCCTCTGGGAATCGCCGACTTGCCGCGTGGTGCGCGTGGTCGATCCGCAATATCCCGGTTTTTGCCGCGTCATCTGGACGGCCCATGTACGCGAGATGACCGACCTCGAACCCGGCGAGCGCCAGTTCATGATGAATCTGGTTTTTGCTGTCGAGAAGGTCGTGCGCGCCCTGTTCGCGCCCGACAAGGTCAATCTCGCCAGCCTCGGCAACCTGACGCCGCATCTGCATTGGCACGTGATCCCGCGCTGGCGCGACGATCGCCATTTTCCCGAACCGATCTGGGGCCATGCGCAACGTGATTTTTCCCGGCCACGCGCCATCGTCAGCGACGACACGCTGCGCCAGGCGCTTCGCAAGCAACTTTATCCCGAATTCAATCAAGGCTGAATACCATGAATATGGCATCGTCTCCGCTCTCGATTCCCGACGTGAACGCCGGATCGCTTTTTCTTTCCCAACTGCCGCTGGCCAACCCGCCACTCGCCGAACAGCAACTCATCGAATTCCTCGATGCCCTGATCGCAAATCCGCCTGAGCCCGGAATTCTGCTTGCGCTCCTCGAACAGACCAGGGTTCCCTTGAGTTTTGTCGAAGAGGAGATGGCGCGGAATTACCACAACAAGCCGCTGGTTCTCTCCGATGAACAGGAGAAGTGTTTCCAGCAGGTGCTTTCAGCATGGCAGCGCATGAGCAAGGCCTATGCGCTGTGCGCGCGCCTTCAGGAACCGGCCGCCGACAGCCCGCAGTACGCGACCCTGATAGCGACTGTCCTGCATCGCTGCCTGTACTACACCGGAATGACGATCATCGAACACTTTCGCGCACGGCGCGAGATACCGGCCGGGATCTGGCACGATCTTCATGGTTACTACGAAACCGCCGAACAGTGGGGCGTCACCTGCACGCCGGTCAACGATTCGCTGGAGAATGACCTGCTGGCCACGCACTGTGCGGCCGCTTACGTCACCCTGTTGCTGATCGAGATCGCCAACCCCTACAGCAACAGCGTCCGCGACCTCAATCTTGTCCGCCGCTGGGCCGGCATGTGGGCGCCGCTGGTGTCGCTGCATAATGTGGACGACGAATACGAAGTGCCGCCGTATGTCGTCGAGCTGATGAACGATCAGCCCCTTCACCCAACCGGCGCCTCAGACAGCATCGGTCACGATGCCCGCCGACTGGACACCAGCCGCCTCGGCCTGCAGCTGAGCCATATGCTCGCGCAGTTGCATCAGCGCCTGACCCCGTCGCAACTCGGTCTCGGCGAAGATACCTCGGGTCATGTCATCAGGTTGCTCGAACGCATTTCCGGGCCTTGGACGCAGACTGCGTCACCACGCCGATTCCGTCGCTTCGCTTCCGAGGGAACGGCAAAAGTCGCGGTCGGATACGAAGCCATGCATTTTTACGTGGGTGGCAAGGAATTCACCCAACCGGATTCGGCGGATGCCTACTCGCGCAACCAGTTCGATGAACTGTTCACCTTCCGGGAACGTGCCGCGCCCGGGCAACAGTTGAGCATCAAGTCGCATACCAGTTTCCCGCTCGATGAATGGACCGTCATCAACCACTCGGCAAACGGTTTTCGTCTCGGTCGCAGCCATGCCGGGCAACGGATGTCCCACAGCCAATTACTCGCCGTCTGTCCGCATGATGGTGAGCGCTTCCTGCTCGGCCAGGCCAGCTGGCTGATGCAGGAAAACTCCGGCGGGCTGGTTGTCGGGCTCGCGGTTTTGCCCGGCATGCCTGAAGCAATAGTCGTCCGCCACGCCCCCGCGGCGCCCGGGTACGAGAATCGTTATGTCCGGGCGTTCCTGTTGCCAGCGATCCCCGCCATCGGCCAGGAGGGTTCGATCGTCATTCCGGTCGGCCTTTACAAGGCGAGCGGTCTGCTGGAAGTCGTTGCCGACGGGCAGACCTGGCAGTTGCGGATGCAGCACGTCAGGCAACGCGGCGTCGATTTCGACCGGGTCAGCTACGAAAAGCCCTGATTTAAGCTAGCTCCGGGTGGCGGCGAGTGCGCTAAACTAGCGCCCTTACTGTGGAGGCTGATATGGCAGGCATCAAACGGGATACCCCGATTCCGACCGACATCAAGTTGCATCAGAAATCCCGCTTCGTCGAATTTCTCTATGAAGGCGGGGAGCGCCATGAGCTCGATTTCGAGTTCCTGCGCGTCTTCACCCCCTCGGCCGAGGCCCGCGGCCACGGCCCCGGCCAGGAGGTTCTGCAAACCGGCAAGCGGAATGTCGAAATAGAGCGTATCGAGCCGATCGGCAACTACGCCCTGTGCTTCGTCTTTTCCGACGGACACGACAGCGGCCTTTACTCCTGGGATCTTCTCTACAACTTGGGCAAACATCATGACGAGTTGTGGCAGGACTACCTGAAGCAGCTCGAAACCCAGGGTCTTTCCCGGGATGTCGACTCCAGCTCGCGGCCGAGTGGTGGCAGTTGCGGCTCACACCATTGATGTCATGAAAGACGACACCACCCACTTCGGTTACGAAACTGTCGAGGAGCGCGAGAAGGCGCGCCGGGTTGCCGACGTGTTCGATTCGGTCGCCAGTCGTTACGACCTGATGAACGATCTGATGTCTGGCGGCATGCACCGCTTGTGGAAAGCATTCACGATCCAGCGTAGCGGCGTTCGCGAGGGCTCCCGGGTCCTCGATGTAGCAGGCGGCACCGGCGACCTCGCGCTCGCCTTTGCGAAGAAGGTCGGCAAAAACGGGCAGGTATGGCTGACCGATATCAATAATGCCATGCTGGCGCGCGGTCGCGATCGCCTGCTCGACAAGGGCTATGTCGTTCCCGCCGCCCAGTGCGACGGCGAAAAGCTGCCCTTTCCCGACGACTGGTTCGATTGCGTCACCGTGGCCTTTGGGCTGCGCAACATGACGCACAAGGATGTCGCGCTGGCCGAGATGCATCGTGTGTTGCGTCCTGGCGGGCGCCTGCTCGTTCTCGAGTTCTCGCAAATCTGGAAGCCTTTGGCGCCGGCCTACGACTTCTATTCCTTCCACGTCATCCCACGGGTCGGAAAGCTGGTCACCAATGATTCGGACAGCTATCGCTACCTTTCCGAATCGATCCGGGTTCATCCTGGGCAGGAAGAACTGAAACGGATGATGGAGCAGGCCGGGCTTGAAAAGGTCGAATATTTCAATATGGCGCTGGGCGTCGTTGCACTGCACCGTGGTTTCAAGTTCTGATTGGAAACATCAATGAAGAGAATCCGGACAGTCGTCGGAATCGGGCATCTGAGCTGAAGATGCCATCGCTGGCTGATGTATTCACCCCGTTGCTGAACCACCTGCTCGAGCGGGAAGATTGGGCGCGTCAACGGCTCAAGCCATACAGCGCGCAGACGGTCCACATCGAAGGCGGTCCCGTCCAGTTGATGCTGACGGTTGACGAAACGGGCGCATTCCGGCCAGGCCAAGCGGACGAAATGCCCGCTGTCACGATCACACTGCCCTCCGACGCGCCTTTCAGAATGCTTTCCGACCCGTCGAGCATCTTTGGCGCAGCCCGGATCACCGGTGCCGCAAGTCTCGCCGAGAGCCTGGCTTTTGTTTTCAGGAATCTGCGCTGGGACTACGAGGCCGACCTCGCCGGGGTCATCGGCGACATACCGGCGCACCGTGTCTCCCGACTGCTGGCCGAAGGCGCTGCCTGGCAGCGGTCAGCGGCAATGAGGCTGGGCCTGAATGCCGCTGAATTTGCAACTGAAGAGTCAGGGCTTGTGACCTCGGCGCGCGACCTGACCCTGTTCGGGCGTGATGTCGATCAGTTGCGCGACGATGCCGCGCGCCTGGAAAAGCGAATTTCCAGGCTGTAAGCCACGCGAAATTTCAATGCCGGAAAATAGAAAGGGCAGCCAAAGCTGCCCTTTCTCTCCACTGTTCCGGACTCAGTGAATCGATTTGCGCAGGCGCTGGATCGCCTGCAGTTGAGCGATCGCCTGGGCCAGTTCGGCTTCGGCAGCGGCGTAGTCCATTTCAGCCTGACGGTTGGCAAGCGCCTCTTCGGCACGCCGCTTGGCTTCCACGGCCTTGGCTTCATCCAGGTCGTGAGCGCGGATAGCCGTATCGGCGAGCACCGTGATCATGCCCGGCTGAACCTCAAGCATGCCGCCGGAAACATAGACCAGTTCGAAATCGCTCTGCCCCTGCACCTTGAGCCGGATGGTGCCCGGCTTGATGCGGGTCAGCAGCGGCGTATGGTGCGGCAGAATGCCCAGTTCGCCGGCTTCGCCCGGGAAAACGCCGAACTCGACAGCGCCGGAGAAAATCGACTCTTCCGCGCTGACGACGTCACAATGAACAGAAATTGCCATGGCTTGATCCTTTGCTGGGAACATTACTGCAGGGTCTTGGCTTTCTCGATGACTTCCTCGATGCCGCCGACCATGTAGAAGGCCTGTTCCGGCACGTGATCGTATTCACCGGCACAGATTCCCTTGAAGCCCTTGATCGTGTCCTTGAGGGAAACGTACTTGCCGGGAGAACCGGTGAAGACTTCAGCCACGTGGAACGGCTGCGACAGGAAGCGCTGGATCTTGCGGGCGCGGGACACGGACAGCTTGTCTTCCGGCGACAGTTCGTCCATACCGAGAATCGCGATGATGTCACGCAATTCCTTGTACTTCTGCAGCGTCATCTGGACGGCGCGGGCGACTTCATAGTGCTCTTCGCCAACGACCTGCGGGTCGAGCTGGCGGGACGTGGAGTCTAGCGGATCGACGGCCGGGTAGATACCCAGCGAGGCGATGTCACGCGACAGCACGACCGTAGAGTCGAGGTGCAGGAAGGTGGTGGCCGGGGACGGGTCGGTCAGGTCATCGGCAGGCACATAGACGGCCTGAATGGAGGTGATCGAGCCCACCTTGGTCGACGTGATGCGCTCCTGCAGACGGCCCATTTCTTCGGCCAGCGTCGGCTGGTAGCCGACGGCGGAGGGCATACGACCCAGCAGGGCGGACACTTCGGTACCAGCCAGCGTGAAGCGGTAGATGTTGTCGATGAACAGCAGGATGTCGCGGCCGTCGTCACGGAATCGCTCGGCCATGGTCAGGCCGGTCAACGCGACACGCAAACGGTTGCCCGGGGGTTCGTTCATCTGACCGAACACCATCGCGACTTTGTCGAGAACGTTGGATTCCTTCATCTCGTGGTAGAAGTCGTTCCCTTCACGGGTACGCTCACCGACGCCGGCGAACACCGACAAGCCGGCGTGCTGCTTGGCGATGTTGTTAATCAGTTCCATCATGTTGACGGTCTTGCCGACGCCGGCGCCACCGAACAGACCGACCTTGCCGCCCTTGGCGAACGGGCAGATCAGGTCGATAACCTTGATGCCGGTTTCGAGCAGGTCGACCGAGGAGGACAGCTCGTCGAACTTCGGCGCAGCGGCGTGGATCGGGCGAAGCTCGCCGCCGGGGATTGGGCCGGCTTCGTCGATCGGCCGGCCAAGCACATCCATGATGCGACCCAGCGTACCCTCGCCGACCGGCACTGAAATCGCCGCACCGGTACTGTTAACCTTCATCCCGCGGCGCAGGCCGTCGGATGACCCCATGGCGATGGTGCGAACCACGCCGTCACCCAATTGCTGCTGGACCTCGAAGGTCAGACCTTCTTCGGCCATCCCGTTGGTTTCGGAGGCATCCAGCTTGAGCGCGTCGTAAATATGCGGCATTGCGTCGCGCGGGAAGTGGATGTCCACAACGGCGCCGATGCACTGAACGATGGAACCATGACTCATATTCAAATCCCCAAAAATTAAAAGCTTCGCTTTTGCATCAGACAGCGGCGGCGCCGCTGACGATTTCCGACAGTTCCTTGGTAATTGCCGCCTGGCGGGTCTTGTTATAGACCAGCTTCAATTCACCGATAACGGTCTTGGCGTTATCGGAAGCAGACTTCATGGCGACCATCCGGGCGGATTGCTCGGAGGCCATGTTTTCGGCCACGGCCTGATAAATCAAAGCTTCGACGTAACGGATCAGCAGATCGTCGATGACGGCCTTGGAATCCGGTTCGTAGACATAGTCCCACTTGGTCTTGGCGGAGCCGACAGCCTCGCCGGAAAGCGGGAGCAACTGCTCGAAAACCGGCTCCTGCTTCATCGTGTTGATGAAGCGGGTATAACCGATGTAAAGCGCGTCGATCTCGCCCTTCAGGTAAGCATCGAGCTGGACCTTGACCGGCCCGATCAGCTTCTCGAGGTGTGGCTTGTCACCAACCCCCGTGACGTGGGAGCCGACCTTGCCGCCCACGCGCTGCATGAAACCGAGACCCTTGTTGCCGATACAGGTTGCCTGATGCCTGGTGCCCCGAGCGTCGAGCTCCTTCATGTGACCGACGACGAGACGCAGGATGTTGGAATTGAGACCGCCACAAAGCCCCTTGTCGGAAGTAACCAAGATGAACCCGATGGATTGCACCGGATCCCGCTTAATCAGGAAGGGGTGCTTGTACTCGGTCAGGGAATGGGACAGATTGGCTGCAACGCGCCGGATCTTCTCGCCATAGGGACGGGCAGCCCGCATCCGGTCCTGCGCCTTGCGCATTTTGGATGCGGCCACCATTTCCATGGCCTTGGTGATCTTGCGCGTGTTTTCGACGCTCTTGATCTTGTTGCGAATTTCCTTGCCGCTAGCCATGGCGTTCTCCTAGATCAGGCCCAGCTGCTCTTGAAAGCGGCGATGCCGGCGGCCAGTTGCTTCTCGGATTCACCGTCGAGATCGGCAGTGGACTCCATCTTGCTCATGAGGTCGGCGCTGTTGGCCTTCAGGTAACCGATCATGGCCTTTTCGCATTCCAGAGCGCGCTTGACTTCGACATCGTCGAAGTAGCCCTTGTCGGCCGCGTAGAGCGTGACGGCCATTTCGGATATGCTCATCGGCGAATACTGCGGCTGCTTCATCAGCTCGGTCACCAGGCGGCCACGCTCAAGTTGCTTGCGCGTCGCTTCGTCTAGATCGGAAGCGAACTGCGCGAAAGCAGCCAGTTCGCGGTACTGGGCCAGCGCCAGACGGACGCCGCCGCCGAGCTTCTTGATCAGCTTGGTCTGCGCGGCGCCGCCAACGCGGGACACCGAAACACCGGCGTTGATCGCGGGACGTATGCCGGCGTTGAAGAGATCGGTTTCGAGGAAGATCTGACCGTCGGTAATCGAGATCACATTGGTCGGAACGAATGCAGAAACGTCGCCGGCCTGCGTCTCGATTACCGGCAGCGCGGTCAGCGAACCGGTCTTGCCCTTGATTTCGCCATTGCTCAGTTTCTCGACCCAGGCTTCGGAAACGCGGGCGGCGCGCTCCAGCAGACGGGAGTGGAGATAGAACACGTCGCCGGGATAGGCTTCGCGACCGGGCGGGCGGCGCAACAGTAGGGAAACCTGACGGTAAGCCCAGGCCTGCTTGGTCAGATCGTCATAAATGATCAGTGCATCCTGGCCGCGGTCGCGGAAATATTCGCCCATCGTGCACCCGGAGTACGGTGCGATGTACTGCAGCGCTGCCGATTCGGAGGCCGAGGCGGCAACGACGATGGTGTATTCCATCGCGCCATGCTCTTCGAGCTTGCGCACGACGTTGGCGATGGTCGAAGCCTTCTGGCCGACAGCGACATAGACGCAGAAGAGGTTCTTGCCCTTCTGGTTAATGATGGCATCGACGGCGACTGCCGTCTTGCCGGTCTGGCGGTCACCGATGATCAGCTCACGCTGGCCGCGGCCGACCGGCACCATGGCGTCGACACATTTCAGACCGGTCTGCACCGGCTGCGAAACGGACTTGCGCCAGATCACGCCCGGGGCGACCTTTTCGATCTTGTCGGTCAGCTTGGCGTTGATCGGGCCTTTGCCGTCGATCGGCTGACCGAGGGAATTGACCACGCGGCCGAGCAGTTCGGGGCCGACAGGAACTTCTAGAATGCGACCGGTGGTCTTGACCACGTCGCCTTCGGAAATGTGTTCGTATTCACCAAGCACCACGGCGCCGACGGAGTCGCGCTCGAGGTTGAGTGCCATGCCGAAGGTATTGCCGGGGAATTCCAGCATTTCACCCTGCATGACATCCTGCAGGCCGTGAACGCGACAGATACCGTCGGTAACGGAAACCACCGTGCCCTGCGTGCGCACTTCCGATGCGCCCGGCAGGTTCTGGATCTTGGTCTTGATCAGTTCAGAAATTTCGGAAGGATTCAACTGCATGAAATTCTCCTAGTTGTTCAGCGCCGTAGCCATGGCGTCGAGCTTGCCACGAACTGAAGCATCCAGCATCTGGTCGCCAACG
The DNA here is from genome assembly GCA_041307825.1 of Azonexaceae bacterium. Classification (GTDB taxonomy): domain Bacteria; phylum Pseudomonadota; class Gammaproteobacteria; order Burkholderiales; family Rhodocyclaceae; genus Azonexus. Next base: position 8,217 of record JBFZCS010000190.1, on the reverse strand, counting down.
ATTACCTTGATACCGCCAATCAGCTCCGAATCGACCGAAACGGAAGCCTCGAGCCTGGACTTGAACACGGTCTCGAGTTGGGGAACAAGGGCGTTGACCTGAGAAGCATCAATCGCAAAGGCTGAAACGATCGTTGCCTGCTTGATACCTTCCTCGGCCTGCTTGTAGCTTTCGTACAAGGCGCCGATTTCAGGCAGGAGTGCCAGGCGATCGTTCTTGGCCAGCAGCTGGATGAAATTCGACAGCTCCGCATCTATTGCCATACCGCAGGCAGACCGGAACAGGTCGACCAGTTGCGCGGCCGCCACATTGGGATCGCCGATGGCCTCACGGGCCTCGGGATTGGCGGCCACCTGGCCGAGCAGCAAAACCTGCCCGGACCACTTGGCCAGATTGCCGCTTTCCTTGGCCGCCTGAAACAGGGCTTCGGCGTAAGGGCGGGCGATAGTGACGGATTCGGCCATTACTTACAGATCCTGTTTCAGGGCGACCAGCATGTCGGCATGCGCGGACGCGTTGATTTCCTTGCGCAGGATCTTCTCGGCGCCGGCAACCGCCAACTCGGCAACACGCTCACGCAGTTGCTGCTTGGCGCGCTCGACCTCCTGGTCGATTTCCGCCTTGGCGCCGGCGACCACCTTTTCGGCTTCGACCTTGGCGTTGCCCTTGGCTTCTTCGACGATCTGCTGCGCACGCTTTTCGGCTTGTGCCACGAGATCCGCAGATTTCTCCTTGGCTTCGCGCAGCGCATCGGCGGAACGTCGGGCAGCGAGCTCCTGCTCGTGCTTGCCACGTTCGGCCGCAGCCAGGCCTTCGGCGATCTGGGCTTGACGGTCGGCCATTGCTTTTTGCAGCGGCGGCCAGACATACTTCATCGTGATCCAGATGAAGACCGCAAACCAGATTGCCTGGCCAATCAGTGTCGCGTTGATATTCACGCTAACCTCCTGGTAATAGGGTTACAGGCGCGTGGCTGCTTACTTGACCAGAGCGATGAACGGATTGGCGAAGAGCATGAACAGGGCGATACCGACACCGATCATGGTCACCGCGTCGAGCAGACCGGCAACGATGAACATCTTGACCTGCAGCGTCGGGATCATTTCCGGCTGACGGGCAGCGCCTTCCAGGAAACGTCCGCCGAGGATACCGAAGCCGATGGCAGTGCCGAGAGCGCCGGCGCCGATCAGGATGGCCACAGCGATGGCGGTGTTGGAGAGAACGGTTGCGAGTTCCATGTTTACTCCTCAGTAGGGTAGGTTGTTGCGATTAAAGTTAAAAACTGAAAACTACGGGAAACTGCCAAAACGCTTAGTGCGACTCCGAGGCCATCGACATGTACACGATAGTCAGCATCATGAACACGAAGGCTTGCAGGGTGATGATCAGGATGTGGAACAGCGCCCAGGGCAAAGCCAGGGGAAGCTGCCAGATGCCGAGCAGGGCGATCAGTATGAAGACCATTTCGCCAGCATACATGTTGCCGAAAAGACGCAGGGAAAGCGAGATCGGCCTGGCGATTTCCTCAACGATACGGAACAGGAGGTTGACCGGGGCGAGCTTGAGACCGAACGGGACCGCGAACACTTCATGCATGAAGCCGCCGAAGCCCTTCACCTTGAGGCCCGTGAATATCGTGATCAAAAATACTGTGATCGACATGGCGAAAGTCAGATTGGGGTCGGTGGTCGGCACCGACTTCAGATAGGGGATACCGACTGCGCCAGCGAGAAGCGGCAGAAAGTCGACCGGAATCAGGTCCATGGCGTTCATGACGAACACCCAGACGAAAATCGTGATGGCGAGCGGGGTGACCAGCTTGCTCTTGCCGTGGAAAGTATCCTTGACTTGCTGGTCGACCAGTCCGACGACCATTTCGACGAAGTTCTGCAATCCGCCCGGGACACCCGAGGAAGCCCTGCCCGCGACCTTGGCCATCATGCCGAAGACGAGCAGGCCGAGAAGCCCGGAGATCACCAGCGTGTCGAGGTGGAAGCTCCAGAACCCGTGACAGTGCCCAGTGGCATCCCTGGCGGCGTCCGAACAGACGGTCAGGTTGGTCAGGTGGTGTTGGATATAGCCTGTTGTGGTCAGGCCGCCTTCAGCGCTCATGATTTCTCCAGTCAGCTCAACGTTGCTTCAAGAGTGCCACCCAGAAGATGACGAAGGTTGATGCGTAGCCAAGAAAGAGCGGCAACGCCGACACTTCCTTGTACCCCCAAATCTCCAGCGCAAATCCGGCGAAGGTCAGGGCAAACTTCAACCCCTCTCCGGCCGACTGCGCCCGATACAGCCTGAGCAGGTCATCCCCCGTCGTCATCCGCATGGCCCGCAGGACGTACCCCAGGTTGGCGATGATGCCGATCGATCCCCCGACCAGAGTCGAGACTGCCGCATTACTACTCGCAAACACCCAAGCGACGACCGCCAAGATTATTGCCAGCGCCGCTTGTCGGCTGAGTATCCAGCTCACATGCGGGTGCAGCATAAGCCCCAACCGAAAACTTGGCGAGTGTATCGAAGTCTTATACAAGAGTCAATTGTTGCGGCGCACAAAATTCGGGTTTTCCCGCCTTCGCGAATACTTGATCGCAGCTTCATCGAATCACCCGCGCAGGCGCGCAAGCAGTCCGTCGAGCTGGTCAAGGCTGCCGAACTCGATGGTGACTTTGCCGGCGCCTTTTTTGTTGGAGCGAATGGCGACATTCGCCCCGAGGTCATCCGAGATTTCTTCCTGCAAACGCAGGAGGTCGCGGTCGACGGCCTGTTCCGGCGCCTTTTTGGGCGGCTTCAGCAGATGCTGGACCAGCCGCTCGGCCTCGCGAACCGACAATCCCTTGTGCACGATGCGCTGGGCCAGCGCGACCTGCTGCGCGCCATTCAGCGGCAACAAGGCGCGGGCATGGCCCATGTCCAACTTGCCAGTCATCAGCAATTCCCGGACCGCTGCGGTCAACTGCAACAAACGCAGCAAATTGGTCGCCGCCGGGCGCGAACGGCCAACCGCGTCGGCCGCCTGCTGGTGAGTCAGGCCGAATTCGTCGATCAGGCGTTGCAGGCCCTGCGCTTCCTCGAGCGGGTTGAGGTTCTCGCGCTGGATGTTTTCGATCAGCGCCATGGCCAGCGCCTGCTCGTCCGGAATGTTGCGGATCAGGACCGGCACCTCGCTGGCGCCAGCCAGCTGGGCGGCGCGCCACCGGCGTTCGCCGGCGACGATCTCGTACCGTTCGGCACCCGGCGTGTTGTCGATGGCGCGCGCCAGAATCGGCTGCATGACGCCCTGAACCTTGATCGAGGCCGCCAGTTCGGCGAGCGAAGCTTCGTCCATGTGGGTGCGCGGCTGGTACTTGCCGGGGCGCAAGCGCTCGACCGGCAGGTTGCGCTGTTCGTCACCGTGCGGCTTGTCGCTGCCGGAGAGCAGTGCATCGAGGCCGCGGCCGAGTCCTTTCATCTTGATCATGGGGCGACCCTTTCGAGAATTTCCCTGGCGAGCGCCGTATAGGCTTGCGCGCCCTTCGAGTTTTTGTCAAAGGCGATGACCGGCTTGCCATAGGAGGGTGCTTCGGCCAGCCGGACATTGCGCGGCACGATGGTCTGGTAGACCTTTTTGCCGAAGTGGCTTTCCAGTTCGTTCGACACCTGCTGGGTCAGGGTGCTTTGCGCGTTGTACATGGTACGCAGCAGACCCTCGATCTCGAGCCGGGAATTCAGATGGTGGCGTACCTTGCGCAGCGTCTCGACCAGATCTGAAAGCCCTTCCAGCGCGTAGTACTCGCACTGCATCGGGATCAGCACCGAATCGGCGGCAACCAGGCCGTTGACCGTCAGCATGTTGAGCGCCGGCGGGCAGTCGATCAGGATGAAGTCGTAAGTGGCATGGCCGGCCTGCAGGGCGTTCTTCAGGCGGTACTCGCGCTCGCTGAGCGCGATCAGCTCGACTTCGGCGCCGGCCAGTTCGCGGTTGGCGGGCAGCACGTCGAAGCCGAATTCGGTCGAGATGCAGACTTCGGCCAGCGTCGCGGCACCGATCAACAGCTGGTACACCGTCGGCAGTGCTTCTTTCTTGGTGATGCCGGCGCCGGTCGTCGCGTTGCCCTGCGGATCGAGGTCGATCAGCAGGGCGCGCCGGCCTTCGGCAGCGAGGCAGGCAGCCAGATTGACCGCCGTCGTCGTCTTGCCGACGCCGCCTTTCTGGTTGGTGATGGCGAGTACTTTCATGACCCGGCTTTCAAAATGATCAAATGTCGTTCGGCGTCCAGCCCCGGCACCGTCAGCGGAATGATCGCGTCCACCAGGATGCCGGCCGGCAGTGCGGCGATTTCGTCATCCGGCCGCACGCCCTTCATCGCCAGCCAGCGCCCGTCCGGGGCCAGCAGATGCCGGGTCAGGCTGACGAAAAGATCGAGCTCGGCAAAGGCCCGGGCAGTGATCCGGGCAAACCGCCCGACCATTTCCTCGACCCGCGCATGGTGGACCCTAACATTCTTGAGCCCGAGTTCGATGACCGCCTGCTGCAGGAAAGTCGTTTTCTTTTGCACGGTGTCGACCATGCTCACCGCCAGATCGGGGCGGGCGATGGCCAGCGGAATGCCGGGCAGGCCGCCGCCGCTGCCGACATCGAGCAGCGGGCCGGCGCCGACGTAAGGCAGGATCGCCAGCGAATCGAGCAGGTGGTGCGAGATGGCCTGTTGCGGATCGCGCAGCGCGGTCAGGTTGTAGGTCTTGTTCCACTTGAGCAGCAGGTCACGGAAGGCGAGCAGTTTTTGCTGCGCCTCGTCGGGCAACGGCAAGCCGAGCTCGGCCAGGCCGGCAGGCAGGCTGATCGCGCTCATGAGGCTTGCGACAGGTTGAAACGCTTGAGGTGGATCAGCAGCAATGAAATCGCCGCCGGCGTGGTGCCCTGGATGCGCGAGGCCTGGCCGATGGTCTGCGGCTTGTGCTGCGCCAGCTTCTGCCTGACCTCGTTGGAGAGACCGGCGACCGCCGCGTAGTCGAGATCGGCCGGCAGGATCGTGCCTTCGTACGAGGTCGACCGCGCCACCTCCTCGGCCTGGCGGTCGATGTAGCCCTGGTACTTGGCCGAAATTTCCAGCTGCTCGACGACCAGCGGTTCGGCTTGCGGCTCGCCGGCCCCCGGCAGGGTGAGCAGGGATTCGTAGGAAACCTCGGGGCGGCGCAGCAGTTCGAACAGGTTGTACTCGTGGTCGATGGGCTTGCCGAGGACGCGCACGATATCTTCGGCCGGCGTGATCTGCGGATTGACCCAGGTGGACTTCAGGCGCTCCTGCTCGGCCGCGACCGCGTCGCGCTTCCGGCAGAAGACATCCCAGCGCGCATCATCGACCAGACCCAGCGCACGGCCCTGCTCGGTCAGCCGGAGGTCAGCGTTGTCTTCGCGCAGGCTGAGGCGGTACTCGGCGCGGCTGGTAAACATCCGGTAGGGGTCGGAAACACCGCGCGTGATCAGGTCGTCGACGAGGACGCCGAGGTAGGCCTCGTTACGTTTCGGGCACCAGCCTTCCTCGCCTCTAACATAACGCACCGCGTTGATACCGGCCAACAGGCCTTGGGCGGCAGCTTCCTCGTAGCCGGTGGTGCCGTTGATCTGGCCGGCGAAGAACAGGCCGTTGATCACTTTCGTCTCCAGCGTGTCCTTGAGGCCGCGCGGATCGTAGAAATCGTATTCGATGGCATAGCCGGGGCGCACGATGTGACAGTTTTCAAGGCCGCGAATAGAGCGGACCAAGGCGAGCTGGATGTCGAAGGGCAGGCTGGTGGACACACCGTTCGGATAAATCTCGTGCGTCGTCAGGCCTTCCGGCTCGAGGAAGACGTTGTGGCTGTTTTTGTCGGCGAAGCGATGGATCTTGTCCTCGATCGACGGGCAATAGCGCGGCCCGACGCCTTCGATGACGCCGGTGTACATCGGCGACCGGTCGAGGCCACTGCGGATGATGTCGTGCGTCTTTTCGTTGGTTTCGGTGATCCAGCACGGTAACTGCTTGGGATGCTGCGCGGCGTTCCCGAGGAAGGAAAACACCGGCAGCGGGTTGTCCGAATGCTGCTCTTCCATGACCGAGAAATCGATGGTCTTGCCGTCCAGGCGCGGCGGCGTGCCGGTCTTCAGGCGGCCTTGCGGCAGCTTCAGTTCCTTCAGGCGCGCCGCCAGTGACACCGATGGCGGATCGCCCATGCGCCCGCCGGTGTAATTTTCCAGCCCGACGTGGATCTTGCCGTTGAGGAAGGTGCCTGCGGTCAACACCACAGAACCGGCCAAAAAGCGGATGCCGAGCCGGGTCACCGCGCCGCACACCTTGTCGCCTTCAACGATCAGGTCATCGCAGGCTTCGGCGAAGATTGTCAGATTGGGCTGATTTTCCAGTCGACCGCGGATCGCCTGCTTGTACAACACGCGATCGGCCTGGGCGCGGGTGGCGCGCACGGCCGGACCTTTCGAGGCGTTGAGGATGCGGAACTGGATGCCGGCTTCGTCGGTGGCTGCCGCCATCGCCCCGCCCAGCGCATCGACCTCGCGCACCAGATGGCCCTTGCCGATGCCGCCGATCGACGGGTTGCAGCTCATCGCCCCGAGCGTGTCGAGGTTGTGCGTCAGTAGCAGCGTGTTCGCCCCCGCCCGCGCTGCGGCGAGCGCAGCTTCGGTGCCGGCGTGGCCGCCGCCGACGACGATGACATCGAAACGGGTGGGAAATAGCATGGAAACCGGAATGTTGCAGCGCAGTAGGGGACCGGCGATTTTACGTCAGGGGGCTGAAAAATAACAGGTTTTCCCCACTCGCGGCGCGCCCTTCCCGGAACGGCGGGGCACGCCGGTAACATCCTGAAACGATTTATTTGTGAGGGAAATTCATCCGATCAGGCTCTAATACGTTAATCGGGTACGTGGCAAACCATGCGGGTGGCCGCGATTGACGGAGTTGATGATGCTTTCGCTGTTTCGAAATATTTTCTGGCTGATCGTCCTGATCGGCTTTCTGACGCCGGCGCTGGCCGAAAGCGACCCGCCGGCCCGGGTCGGTCGCCTGTCGCTGGCCGAAGGTGACGTGACTTTCCGCGCCGACCGTCAGGATCCCGGCAACCCGGCCGTGGTCAACTGGCCGGTCAGCAGCGGTGCCATCGTCGACACCGGGGGCCGCAGCCGGGCTGAAGTCTGGATCGGCTCCACCGCCTACCGGCTGGCCGGCAACAGCCGGGCAGAATTCGTCACCGTCGATGACCGCCGCGTGAACCTCCAGCTGGCAACCGGTACGTTGGCCCTGACCATACGGGACCGCAATCAGGCCGACGATCTCGAAATCGAAACGCCGGAGGGGCGGGTCCGTTTTGCCGCCGCCGGCCGCTACCGGATCGAGGCAGGTTCAGATCGTACGACGGTTGCCGCCCAGTCGGGCACGGCCGAGGTGATCGCCGGCGGCCGGACGCTTGCCGTCCGCGCCGGGGAAATGGCCACCTTGGGCGGCAGCGGCCGGGTCGGCATGGAATCCGCCCCCTACGGCGATGATTTCGATACCTGGGTTTCGCTGCGTGACAACCAGGAGAAATCGGCGCTTGCCCGGCGCAACGTTTCACCCTACATGACCGGCTATCAGGATCTCGATGCCTACGGCGACTGGGATACAGCCGATGACTACGGCACGGTATGGTACCCGCGCGCCGTATCTGCCGGCTGGGCGCCCTATAGCGACGGACGCTGGGCCTGGGTGGCCCCCTGGGGCTGGACCTGGATCGACGCCGCGCCCTGGGGTTTCGCGCCCTTCCATTATGGACGCTGGGTCCTGATTGGCGAGCGCTGGGGCTGGGCGCCGGGCGCCTATACCACCCGCCCGGTGTACGCGCCGGCGCTCGTCGGCTGGTACGGCAATCCGGGCTGGAGCGCCAGTTTCAGCTACGGCGCCGCCCCGGCGGTCGGCTGGTTTCCGCTGGCGCCGCGCGAGGTCTATGTGCCGGCCTATCGCACCAGCCCGACCTATCTGCGCCAGATGAACGTCACGCACGTCACCAATGTCCGGGAAATCGAGCGCGCCGCGCGACCCGGATATCAGCCGCATTACCGGCACAGCGGGCAGCCGCACGCCGTCACGGTGGTGCCGGCGAACACGCTGCGCGAGGGCAAGCCGGTTGCCGGCGCCGCCATCAGACAACGCAACATGCACGAACTCGGCAAGGCGCCTTTGGCCAGCCGGGCGCCGGGCCGCGACT
>JBFZCS010000189.1:0-3902 GCA_041307825.1 Azonexaceae bacterium | reverse complement strand
GCTGCCGCCCGGCGAACTGCTCGGCATGTCGCATGCGCTCGGCCACCGGTTGCGCGACGGCAGTTTCCCGGCACCTTCCGCAACCCGAAAGACCGGCGTGCTGATCGTCGGCGCCGGCATTTCCGGGCTGTCGGCGGCCTGGCGGTTGGCAAATGCTGCGGTCGACGACTTCCTGGTGCTTGAAATGGAAAGCGCGCCCGGCGGCAATTCGCGCGCCGGCCAAAGCCCGCTGGTTGCCTATCCGTGGGGCGCCCATTACCTGCCGCTGCCCGGACCAGAGGCGACGCTGGTGCGCGAATTGCTCGCCGAACTCGGCGTGCTGCAGGGCGACCCAAACGCCGCTCGGCCGACCTACGACGAGCGCTTCCTGTGTGCTACGCCGCAGGAGCGGGTCTATCGCCACGGGTTGTGGGAGGAGGGCTTGCTGCCCCATCTCGGACTCGATGCCGGCGAGCGCGAGCAGCAGTGGCGCTTCCACGAGCGCATGGAAGCGCTGAAACAGGCGCGCGGCAGCGACGGCCGGCGCCTCTTCGTCATCCCGATGGAACTGTCCAGCCGCGACCCGAAGTGGCTGGCGCTCGACCGCATTCCGTTCAGCCACTGGTTGAATACCAACGGCTTCACCGCGCCCAGCCTGCACTGGCTGGCCAACTACGCGACGCGCGACGATTACGGCATGGCCCATGACCAGACCTCGGCCTGGGCCGGGCTGCACTACTTCGCCTGTCGCAACGGCGAAGCGGCCAACGCCGCCGCCGACGCCGTGCTCACGGCGCCGGACGGCAACGCCTGGCTGGCGCGCGGACTGGCGCGCAAAGCCGCCGGACGCATCCTGAGCGATGCGCTGGTCTGGCGCATCGAGGAAGGGAAAGCGAATGTTGCGGTCGACGTCCTTTTTGGGGCAAAAGCCGTCCGTATCGAAGCCCGGCAACTGATCTGGGCGGCGCCCGCCTTCGTCCTGCCGCGCGTCTGGCCGGCGATGCCGGGCGAATTGAAAGCCGCCGCGCTGGCCGGCGATTACTCGCCGTGGCTGACCGCCAACCTGCACCTCGCCGATTTTCCGGAAGAGCGCCACGGCGCGCCGCCAGCCTGGGACAACGTGCTTTACGACAGTGCCGGCCTCGGCTACGTGACGGCGACCCACCAACTGATCCGCCGTCACTTGCCCGGCACGGTGTTCACCTGGTACCGCGCCCTGCACGATGTCGCGCCCGCCGATGGGCGGCGCCTGCTGCTCGACACGCCGCGCGAAGCCTGGGCCGAAGGCATCCTTGCCGAACTCGAACGGGTGCACCCCGACATCCGTCGCCTGACCACCCGCCTCGACATCTTCCGCAACGGCCATGCCATGCGGCGCCCGGTACCGGGAAGCCTTTGGTCCGACCATAGAAGCAACGGCTGGCCCCAGGGTCAACGCCAAGAACTGGCCGATTTTCGCAGCCCGCGCATCACCCTGGCGCATGCCGATCTTTCCGGCTTCTCGCTGTTCGAGGAGGCGCAGTATCGCGGGGTGGTGGCGGCGGAGCGGGTACTTGCCCGGCAGTCCCGGGCCGCTTCCACGCCGACCTGAATCCGCATCCGGAGCCACGGCCGCCGATTCGGGCCTACAATGAATCCAATGGCGACGAGGCCCTGCCAGGTTTGCCGGTCGATCGGCAAGCGAAACGGCCCTGCCCGATACGAAGGGGGTGGATCATGCTTGCGAAATTGATTGTGGGAGTGGCGGTCGTTGCGTCGTTCCAAGCCGGCGCCGACGAGGTGGCGACGAAGGTGACCGGGGACGAGTTGCGCACGCTCGTGACGGGTGCGAAGGTACATCACGTTACCAGTTTCGGCAGCGAACGGCGCTGGACCAACGAGCCGGACGGTACTCTCGTCGCCTCCTCGAGCAACAAGAAATATGGCAGCGCCATGACGGGGTCGGCGTCGTCGCCCGGAAAATGGTCCATCAACGATGCAGGCAAATACTGCATCGATATCGACTGGAGGAGAGAAGCTGAAAAATGGTGCGCCTCCATCGTCAAGGCGGCGGACGGCACCTTCTACCTGAATTCGGTGGAATCAGGCCGCAAGATCGAATTTGCCAAATAAGGCATCTGCAACCGACAGATAAGCCGTCAGTAGAGAAGGAATTCCCGCCGCGCGGCCGCCCACGCCGACTCGTCGGATTGCGTTGGCGCATCGAGCTGGACAGGCGTGGAAGCGGGGTCGTCTACCCATGCCCGCAGCAGCGGCGAGCCGTTGATCAGATCAATGGCCAGCCGCTCGTGTTCGTATTCATAGGCGAAATCGCGCCACAGCGGATAGTCCGGATAAAGGCGGCGGATGGCCTTGAAGGCCAGCGCCTGCAGGCGCCACGGGCGGAAGGCAGCGTGGTCGTAGGCAGGGTCTTCGACGTGGATCTGCAGGCCGTTGCATAGCTTGCCGGCGTGCTTGTGGAAGGTCGGTTCGAACCAGATTTCGCGCAGCTGGCAACCGGCCAGCCAGTGCGGGGCGAAGGCGCGCATTTCGGCAAGGATGGCGCCGGCGTCGATGTCCGGGGCGCCAAATATTTCGAGCGGCCGGGTCGTGCCGCGCCCTTCGCTCAGGGTCGTGCCTTCGAGCATGACGGTGCCGGCGTAGGCGCGTGCCATCCACAGGTTGGGCGCGTTCGGGCTGGGGTTGATCCAGGTGCGTTCGCCCAGCGGCCAGCCGTAGCCGGGGGCGACATCGGGCTGCCAGCCCTGCATTTCGATGACGCGGTAGTCGACGTCGAGTTTCAGTTCGGCGATGAACCAGTGGCCGAGTTCGCCCATGGTCAGGCCGTGGCGCATCGGCATCGCACCGGCGCCGACGAAGCTTTCCCAACCGTCGCGCAGGGTCAGGCCTTCGACCGGCCGGCCGGCCGGGTTCGGGCGGTCGAGAACCCACACCGACTTGCCATGCTGCGCCGCCGCTTCGAGGACGTAGCGCAGCGTGGTGATGAAAGTGTAGATGCGGCAGCCGAGATCCTGCAGATCGACGAGCAGGACGTCGAAGGTGTCGAGCATGGCGGCGGTCGGCCGGCGCACTTCGCCATACAGGCTGAAGACCGGGATGCCGTGCCGCGGATCGCGGAAGTCGGGCGATTCGACCATGTTGTCTTGCTTGTCGCCGCGCAGGCCATGCTGCGGGCCGAAGGCGGCGGTGAGTTTGAGGTCGGGCAGGGCGGCCAGCGCGTCGAGCGAGTGCGTCAGGTCGGCGGTGACCGAGGCTGGATGGGCGAGCAGGGCGATGCGGCGGCCGGCGAGCGGGGCGCGCAGGGCGGAATCGGCGCGCAGGCGGTCGATGCCGAACTGGATGGGACGGGTCATGGCGTGGTTCTTTGCAGGGTCAGCGAAAAACTCTGGCGGAGATGGAAATCGGGTTGCGCGGCGCAGTGCGCCAGCGCCCAGTAGCTCCGGCCGCCGCCACGGGTCGCGATGACGGCGGTCAGGCCGATGTTCAGGGTGCCGCTCGCCGGGAGCAGTTCCGGGGCGAGCCATGCGTCGAGCCGGAACCCGTCGGCGCAGCGCTGGAAGACGATGCGCGGCGCGGCCGGCGGCAGGAAACCCGGGTCGCGTTCGCGGCAGGCGGTGAAGCGGAAATTTGCCCACAGCCCGGCGGGCGAGAAGTTGAATTCACGGTAGCCGGCATCGTCCGCGGCGGCACCGAAGGCTTCGAGGCAGGTGTGCTGCCACAGGTCATCGGCGGCGGCCGGCGGGACGGGGGCCGGAATGCTGATTTTCTCGGGGTCGCCTTGCAGGCGATAGCTCAGTGCCAGCGCGCCGCTGGCGGTCACGATGGCACTGGCTTCGATGGCGCGGACCGCCGCGCACGGGCTGACGGGATGGCAGTGCAGCGCATGATGCGGGGTGACGGTCGCGGACGATTCGGGGCAGGTG
>JBFZCS010000188.1:0-4831 GCA_041307825.1 Azonexaceae bacterium | reverse complement strand
AATCTTCCGGAACGACGATCTGCTTCATCTCGGCGGCGGCAATGTCGCGGACATGCTTGGCGGTAATCCGCTTGTCCTTGGCAACGATCACCTTGCCATCGGGCGCTACAAAGTCGAAGCGCGCCACTTCGCCACGCAGGCGTTCGGGCACCAGCTTGAATTCAACCTTGTCCTTGGTGAAAGCGAAAGTATCGAATTCGAAGAACCTGGCCAGGATTTCCTCGGACGACATGCCAATCGCCTTGAGCAGCGTTGTCACCGGCATCTTGCGACGGCGGTCGACGCGGAAAAAGAGCACGTCCTTGGGATCAAACTCGAAATCGAGCCATGAACCACGGTAGGGAATGACTCGAGCCGAGAACAGGAGCTTGCCGGAACTGTGGGTCTTGCCCCGGTCATGCTCGAAGAACACGCCGGGAGAACGGTGCAGCTGTGAAACGATGACACGCTCGGTACCGTTGATGACGAAAGAACCGTTGGTCGTCATGAGCGGAATTTCGCCCATATAGACTTCCTGCTCCTTGACTTCCTTCACCGTATCCGGTGCTTCACGATCCATGATCACCAGGCGCACCCGGGCGCGTAGCGAGGACGCAAAGGTGAGACCGCGCTGCTGACACTCGGTCACATCGAACGCCGGTTCGCCCAGCATGTAGCTGACGAATTCCAGACGCGCATTGCCGGAGTGCGAAACAATCGGGAAGATCGAGGTGAACGCAGCCTGCAAGCCTTGATTCTTGCGCCGTTCCGGCGCCACTTCGTCTTGCAGGAACTCCTTGAAAGACTGGAGCTGGGTGGCAAGCAGATAAGGCACGTCAAGCACGCTGGCGCGCTTGGCGAAACTCTTGCGGATGCGTTTCTTCTCGGTGAAGGAGTAAGTCATGGTAACTCCGTGCGGATAAAATCAGACGTGAAACCTGTCGAAACAGGCAAACGCAAACAGGCTCTCCCACCCTTCCGGGAGGAGGAAAGCTCCGTTTGCGTTTGCCGATTGGCGTTATTCAAGTTCGTTTTCTGGGTCCGTGTAACCTGTCGTACAAAGCACAAAAGGGCTGGCGGAAAAACCGCCAGCCCGCTCACCAAAAATTGCTTACTTGACTTCGACCTTGGCGCCAGCTGCTTCCAGTTGGGTCTTGAGGGCTTCCGCGTCAGCCTTGGAAACGCCTTCCTTGACGGCCTTCGGTGCGCCATCGACCAGATCCTTGGCTTCCTTGAGGCCGAGGCCGGTCACGGCACGGACGACCTTGATGACTTCAACCTTCTTGTCGCCGGCAGCATTGAGCATGACGGTGAATTCGGTCTGTTCTTCAACAGCCGCCGCGGCACCAGCAGCCGGGCCGGCAACGGCCATGGCAGCGGCGGAAACGCCAAACTTCTCTTCGAATGCCTTGACCAGGTCGTTCAAGTCCATCACGGTCATGGCGCCAACGGCTTCCAGAATGTCTTCTTTGCTAATTGCCATTTCAATAAACTCCTAATTCAGTTCGTATGCAGTACGGTTCAAGCGGTCGCTTCTTCGCGTTGTTTCGCCAAGGCGCTTAGGCAGACGGCAAAGCCGGTCACCGGGGCCTTCATGACGTACAACAGCTTGGAGAGCAGCTCTTCGCGGCTCGGGACAGACGCAAGCGCCTGCACACCAGCCTTGTCGAGTACCTTGCCGGCATAGGAGCCGGCCTTCAGCACCAATTTGTCGTTGGTCTTCGCGAAGTCGCTGAGGATTTTCGCTGCGGCCACCGGGTCGGCGGAAACGCTGTAAATCAGCGGCCCGACCATGTGATCGGCAAGGCCGGCAAACGGCGTGTCAGACACAGCGCGACGCACCAGAGTGTTCTTCAGCACACGTAGATAAACGCCAGACTCACGGGCCTTACGGCGCAGCACGGTGAGGTCAACGACCTCGATGCCACGATATTCGGCGATCGCGATAGTCTGGGCGTCGGCTAATTGCGCCGCCACCTCGGCTACGACAGCTTTTTTGTCGTTCAGATTGAGACCCACTGGTCTTTCCTCCTTTCAAGTCATAAACACGGCGGGGAAAGTCCCGCCGAACCTACGGCGACCTGAACCAGAAGCTATGCCGCCCGTTGCCGGCCGGCAGAAAATCTTGTTCTGGGGCACCGTCTGCGCAGGCTGTTTTCGCGATTAAGCCCCTTGCGAGGCACCTGCGGTCTTTGACGATCTGCCGGCGGCCACACCCAAGCGGCCACCGCCAGCCCAAAGTACTAACTAGCCAACCAGCGTGGCCTGATCGACGCGAACGCCGGGACCCATGGTGGCGGCAACTGCAACCTTGCGTAGATACTGCCCCTTAGAAGAGGCCGGTTTCGCCTTGCTCAGCGCCTCGATCAGCGCCTTCAGATTCTTTTCCAGATCCTCGACCGAGAAAGAGGCACGGCCGATAGTCGCATGGATGATGCCGCCCTTGTCCGTACGATATTGCACCTGGCCGGCCTTGGCGTTCTTGACAGCGGTTGTGACATCCATGGTCACGGTACCGACCTTCGGGTTCGGCATCAGACCGCGCGGACCGAGAATCTGGCCAAGTTGGCCAACGACCTTCATGGCATCCGGCGTCGCGATGACGACATCGAAATTCAGGTTACCTGCCTTGACTTCGGCGGCCAGATCATCGAAACCGACGACTTCGGCACCGGCAGCCTTCGCTGCTTCAGCCTTTTCGCCCTGAGCGAACACGGCAACGCGAACCGACTTGCCGGTACCAGCCGGCAAAACGACGGAGCCCCGCACGACCTGGTCGGACTTGCGTGCGTCGACGCCAAGGTTGACCGCAACGTCGATGGACTCATCGAACTTGGCGGTTGCGGTTTCCTTGGCCAGCGTCAGAGCTTCCTGAACCGGGTACAACTTCATCGCAACGATCTTGCCCGCTTGGGCTTTTTGCTTTTTGGTGAGCTTTGCCATGATTACAGACCCTCTACCGTAATGCCCATCGAGCGGGCGGAACCAGCGATGGTACGAACCGCTGCGTCCATGTCGGCAGCCGTCAGGTCAGGCATCTTGGCCTTGGCGATCTCTTCGGCCTGAGCGCGGGTGATCTTGCCAACCTTGTCGGTATGCGGCTTGGCCGAACCGGACTTGATGCCGGCAGCCTTCTTGATCAGGATGGTCGCCGGCGGGGTCTTCATCACAAAAGTGAAGGACTTGTCCGCGAAAGCGGTAATCACCACCGGAATCGGCAGACCTGGCTCGACGCCCTGGGTCTGGGCGTTGAACGCCTTGCAGAATTCCATGATGTTCAAACCGCGCTGACCCAGCGCGGGACCGATCGGCGGCGACGGATTCGCCTTGCCAGCCGGGACTTGCAGCTTGATGTAGCCGACAATCTTCTTGGCCATGATTACTCCTAATTGATGAGTGGTAACGCGCTTTCGGCGGCTGCCTACTTACGCTCCTCTTGCCGGCTGATTAAGGGCGGCCGGCAATCCCTGAAAGCTTGTAGCGGCTCAGGCCTTTTCGACCTGGGCAAACTCCAGTTCGACCGGCGTGGCGCGCCCGAAAATGGTCACGGCGACACGCAGGCGGTTCTTTTCGTAATTGACATCCTCGACCGCGCCATGGAAATCCGCGAACGGACCATCCTTGACCCGGACCATTTCACCGACCTCGAACAGCACCTTGGGCCGGGGCTTGTCGACACCCTCGCGCACCTGCTGCATGATCTTGTCCACTTCCTTCTGGGAAATGGGCGTCGGCTTGGTGGCGGTACCGCCAACGAACCCGGTCACTTTGGGCGTGTTCTTGACCAAGTGCCATGAATCGTCATCCATGTCCATTTCGACCAGCACATAACCCGGGAACAACTTGCGCTCGGAGTTCACCGGCTGGCCATTTTTCAATTCGCGCACCACCTCGACCGGCACGAGTATCTCGCCGAACTTGTCCTGCATGCCCAAGCGATCGATCCGCTCTTGAATCGCACGCAACACACTCTTCTCGAAACCGGAATATGCATGGACGATGTACCAGCGTTTGCTCATGATTTCCTCCAGCCCAGCACGAGATCGTAAAGAACCCACTCGAGACTCCTGTCGGTCAGATAGAGGAACAGCGCCATGATCACGACAAAGGCAAATACCGCGCCGGTCGTTTGCGTGGTTTCCTTGCGCGTCGGCCAGACAACCTTTTTCGCCTCGACAACGGCTTCGTTGGCAAAGGTGAAGAAACGTTGTCCCGGTTCGGTTTTCCAGGCAACGAAGGCGCCAAGCGCCAACCCGGCAAGGACCGCGAGGACGCGCAAAATCATTGCCTGCTCGGTGAGCAGGTAGAACCCAGCCACGCCAGCCGCCAGGAAAACCAGCGCCAGCGCAAACTTGATCTTGTCAGCCATGAAATTCGCGATCTTTAAAGAGAGTGGCAGGGGCGGAGGGAATCGAACCCCCGACCTACGGTTTTGGAAACCGTTGCTCTACCAATTGAGCTACACCCCTGCTGCAGAAACATCAAAGCGCCTCGGTTTCCCGAAGCGCCCTAACTACAGTGGAACCGGACTACTCGATGATTTTGGCGACGACGCCGGCGCCGACGGTACGACCGCCTTCACGGATGGCGAAGCGCAGACCTTCTTCCATGGCGATCGGGGCAATCAGCTTGATCGTCATGGCGATGTTGTCGCCCGGCATCACCATCTCGACGCCTTCGGGCAGGTCGATGGAGCCGGTCACGTCGGTGGTGCGGAAGTAGAACTGCGGACGGTAGCCGTTGAAGAACGGGGTGTGACGACCGCCTTCGTCCTTGGACAGGATGTACACTTCGGAGGTGAAGTTGGTGTGCGGCTTGACCGAACCCGGCTTGCACAGCACCTGGCCGCGCT
>JBFZCS010000187.1:0-3811 GCA_041307825.1 Azonexaceae bacterium | reverse complement strand
TGAAACTCTGATCGCGGCAAAGTGCTTGTTGGTCCGGTCCAGCGCCTCCTTGTTGGGGCCTGAGTTGTTCTCGGGCCGGGCACGCAGGTCACCGACGAACTTGAGCAGCGTGCGCGGCGAGCTGGCAACCATCAGTTGCGCATTTTCTCCATCGCCGGCGAAGTACAACGTGTGATGCTCGCCGCCACCCGAGAAGTTGCGACGCGGAAAAATGAACTTCGCCACTTTCGCGGCCACGGCCTTCACCTTCGCGCCCGCGCGTTTCGCCGCGGCCTTGCCGCGCGCCACCAGCGGCGCGGCCTTGCGCGCCATCCAGCGGAACGGCGCCAGCAGCCCATTGAGAATGCGATCCACGGCGCGATTGACCACGCCACGCACGCGCTGGACGATGCTCTGCATCTTGGCGCCCACGCCCGAGAGCCCCAGCAGGCTGGCGAGAAAACCCAGCAGCAGCGTGAGGCCCTTGGCGGCTGCGTTCTCGATGAGTTTCGCGGCGGCGGTGATATTGCCGGCCACCACGGCGTTGATCGACTTCAGCACGCCATTCACCAGATCGATGATGCGATCCAGGTTGTTCACGAAGAACGACATCACGTCGTAGATCATCTTGATGGCGCGCAGCAAGGCGGACACGGGCGAGAACAGGCTCACTATCCACTTGAGCCCGGCCTTCACGATCTGGAAGCCCACCCACTCCTTCATCTCGGACTCGACTTTCTCGCGGATGTCGCCCGCGGTCTCCTTGATCTTCCCCCACAGCGCGCTGGCGCCGTCGGCGAACAAGGTTTTCACCTGGGTCCAGGCTTTCTCGAGAATCGTGGGATCGCGCACGCCGAGCTTGGCGGCGACCTTTTCCTTCATCTGGTGGGGCGAGAGGCCGAGCACTTGCAGGATGATCCCGCCCACGCCACCGGGGCCGGCTTCGCCGCTCGCGCTCACACCCACATCTTTCATGGAGCCGGTGACGAAACCGATGAGCGCATCCTTCAGGTGTTTGCCGATGTGCTCGCCGAACAGCGAGAAACCGGACTTCACGGCGTCGACGAGATTGCCGAGAAAGCCCGAAGGGTCCTTGATGATGCCGCGGAGCACCGCGCCGCCCACTTTCATGAGCATCATCGCCAGGTCCTTGAGCTTCTTGAGGATGGCGATCACGCGCTTGATGAACGCCACGAGCTTGCCCAGCAGCCCGGCGTTCTCGGCCTTGAGCTCTTCGATGCGTTCGTCAAGCGCGGCGCGGGACTTCTTGTAGCGTTCGACCAAGTCACTCGCCAGGCCCTGCTTCTTGTCTTCGACCGAGGACTCCAGCGCCTCGAAGTCTCCTTCGATGGCGGTGAAGGCCTCGTCGCCCCATTCCTTTTGTTTGCCCTTGAGGCCGGCCAGGTACTCGTTGATCTTTTTCTTGCCCTCGGCGATGTCGTTCTTGGCGTGCGCCAATTGCCCGTCCACGAATCTGGCGATGTTGCGGAAGGCCTCCTTCATGCTGGCGATGTAGACCTTGGTTCCTTCGACGTAGAACTGATCGACTTCCTTGGGCATGCCCGTGAGCTTGTCCCAAGCCCAGCGCGCCTTGCCACGGATGCCGTCATAGCGGTCGTCCTTGTAGGCCGACATCAGCTGGTCGACCTTGTCCTCGAACTTCATGCGCGCCACCATCTCGGCCACGTCGAACAGCGTGCCCACCGGGCCGTCGAGGCTGTCGAGCCGCGCCTTCACCGCGGACTGCGTGGTAGCGAACTTCGAGTTCACATTGCCGACGACGGTCTTGCGTTCTTCCTCTTCTTTCTTTTTCGCGGCCTCCTGCTTGCTCAACACCTTGTCCTTGGCGCCCTTGCGCTTGCCACGCATGCCGCCGAGCGCGTGGCCGCTCGCGCGCGCGACTTCCTTCGCGCCCTTGTTCAACAGCTTTGCCTCTTCCTGGCGGTAGGCAGGCACCACCTTTGCCGAGTTTTCGTCCAACTTCTGCTTGGCTTCGATGACCGCGGTGAACTGCGGCTCGTTGGCTCGCTTGAGTTGGTCCTCGTCGAGGTCGTTCTCTTTCATCAGGCGGTCGGCTTCGTCCTTGTCCTTGTCGACCGACACCTCTGCTTCATTCTTGGGTTCGGGCAGCACGTTTTCGGCGTGCAGTGAACGCAGCGTGGGATCTGCCGGTTCCGGCCCGAGCTTCTTCTCCGTGGGGTTTGGATACTTGCCAACCGGCAGCGGCGCGACCGTGGCCTTCTGCAAAGGTCCGACGGTGCTGTCCTTCTGCGCCTTGATCTGCGTGCCGACGGCCTGCTTTAGTTTTCCCGCGGCGCCGCTTTCCTTGAATTCGAGCGTCTGCTCCATGTTCTTGGGGCGGATGCTCTCGAGTTTCTCGTTGAGCGTGTCTTCGAAGGATTTCTCCTTCGGCACGGGAGCTGCATCGGCACCCGCGGCCATGGCCGTGACGTTGTCATTCGCCGCGTGGCTCTGGGGTTCTTCGGCCGGCGCTTTCACCGCGGCCTTGGCGTCATCGACCTTGTCCTGCGGGGGCACGTGGTCGCGTTCGCGATGCGCAGTGGCGTTCAGTCGTTTGACGGTTCCCTGGAAACGCGCGTCGGATTCCGGATCGTCTTTCGCGGCTTTGTCTGCTGTGGCTTCGGAATCGGCGGCCACGGTTTCCGATGCACCAGGTGCCGCGGATGCGCGCGCGCCGGGCTTCGGCGTGGCCGTCTCGGCTGTTGGAGTCGCGGCGGCGCCATCCGCCGGCGCCTGCTTGGTTGGTGTGGAGGGGGTCGTAGCCGGCACCGCGGAAGGCGATGGCATTGCAGCCTTCGGCTTTTCATGCGGCGCTTCATGCTTCAGCGCGATTGGCGAGGTCGGTGCTTTCACCGCCTCATCGGGCGTGTCGGACTTCTTCGCGGCATCCACCGGGCCGTGCTCGGGCGCTTTCGCCTTGGCGGGTTCCATTGGCGCCTTCGACGGCGACAAACTACTCACAGGAGCAGCGGGGTGGGGAATGGGTTCGTGCACCGTAGTTGCCGACTTCGGCGCCTTTTCGCCCGATGGTGTCTTGGTCAGTGCCTTCGCCGTTTCCGCTGGCGCCTTTGCTTCGGCCGGCAGTTTGGCGTCCGCGGGCTTCTTGATGTCGCCTGGTTGTTTGGTCTCGGCGCCTTTCTTTGCTTCTGCGCCGGCTTGCGGCGGTTTACGTTCCACCGCGCCCTGCTGCATGGCATGGGTGGTTTCGTGCGCCATCAGGCCCACATCGTGCTTGGACTGACCAGCGCCCAGGAAGATGTGCTGCTTGTGCGTGAACGCCTTCGCCTGTAGCGCTTTGCTCGCGGCCTGCGCGTTGGAGTCGGCGTGCACGCGAACAGGACTGAGGTCGACGCCGATCGAGGATTCGATGCGGCCTTTCACCTCGCCGGGCAGCGGCTCGCCGCCACCGCGGCGATGAATGCGTCCCTCGGCTTCATCGAGCTTCAGGCCGCGTTCCCCGCCGGCATTCGCAAGCTTGTTAGACGGTTTCTTTCCGGCGCCGTGTTTTTCGCTGTCATGAAAGTCATCGTTGATCGAACGCTTCTGCGCGGCGCATGCTGCGGACGCCTGCGGCGCCTCGGCTGTAGCCGGGCTTCCGCCACTGGCGCCCTTGTCTTCCTCAGGTTCGGGGTCTGGCTCCTTGCTGGCTTCTGGTTCAGCGTCTCCACAACCCGGGACACTCTGGTCGGGCTGGGGCGCGCGCTCGCCTCCACCGGGAGCGGCATCCGGGGTGTCGGCATCCTGATCGCCACCGGTGTCAGGAGAAGACGAGCCACAGGATTTCTTTTCGCCGCCCGCCGGTGATTCGGCT
>JBFZCS010000186.1:0-3683 GCA_041307825.1 Azonexaceae bacterium | reverse complement strand
ATGATAGCGGCTTTCCCGTCCGGACGTCCTGTTCATGCCCGAAGTTGCCAGCTTTTCCTACCCTTTCGCCACGTTGCAGCAACTTGCCGAGGATGTCCTGAAACATGCCCGCGACAAGGGCGCGACGGCCAGCGAGGTCGATGTGTCCGAGGGCTTCGGCCAGTCGGTCGGTGTCCGTTGCGACGAGGTCGAAACCATCGAGTTCAACCGCGACAAGGGGGTGGGGATCACCGTCTACGTCGGCCAGCGCAAGGGTTACGCCAGTACCTCGGACTTTTCGCCGCAGGCGCTGCGCGAAACGGTCGAGGCGGCGCTCGACATCGCCCGCTTTACTGCCGACGATGACTGCGCCGGGCTGGCCGATGCGCTGCTGATGGCGAAGGATTGCCCGGATCTGGATTTGTACCATCCCTGGGCGTTGACCGTGGAAGACGCGATCGAAACCGCACGGCGCTGCGAACAGGCGGCGTTCGACGCCAGTCCGCTGGTCAGCAATTCGGAAGGCGCCTCGGTGTCGACGCAGCAGGCGCACTTCGTCTCGGCCAACAGCCTCGGCTTCATGGGCGGCTATCCGACCTCGCGCCACTATATTTCGTGTTCGGTGATCGCCGGCGAGCAGGACGCAATGCAGCGCGACGACTGGTACACGACCCGGCGCTGTGCCGACGAACTCGACGATCCGGCCCTCGTCGGGCGTACTGCCGCCCTGCGCGCGGTGGCCCGCCTCGGCGGGCGCAAGGTCAAGACCGGCGAATTTCCGGTGCTGTTCGAGGCGCCGCTCGCCGCCGGCCGGCTCGGCACCCTGGTCCATGGGGCGTGCGGCGGGGCGCTCTATCGCAAATCCTCCTTCCTGGTCGACCATCTCGGCAAACGCGTCATGCCGGAATTCATCAACGTCAGCGAGCGCCCGCACATCAAGCGCGGCCTCGGCAGTTCCGCCTTCGACAGCGATGGCGTCGCGACCCGTGAGCGCGAAGTGGTCAGCGGCGGCATCCTGCAGGGCTATTTCCTGAGCGCCTATACGGCGCGCAAGCTGGGCATGCAGACGACCGGCAATGCCGGCGGCAGCCACAACCTGATCATCGAGCCAGGCACGCTCGACCTCGACGGCCTGATGAAGCAAATGAACCGCGGCCTGCTGGTCACCGAACTGCTCGGCCACGGGATCAATTACGTGACCGGCGATTACTCGCGCGGCGCCGCCGGCTACTGGGTCGAGAACGGCAAGATCGCCTACCCGGTCGAGGAAATCACCATTGCCGGCAATCTCAAGGCCATGTTGCTCGGGATCGCCGCCGTCGGCAACGATGTGCAAGTCCTCGGTTCGAAACAGACCGGCTCGATTCTGGTCGACCGCATGACCGTGGCCGGCGAGTAACCGACTAAGGGTTTTCCGCAACTCGCCAAAATTGCGGCTTTGGTTAAAATCGAGCCGCTACTTAGCCTGATGTTCCCAATTACCCCCGGAGGAGACAATATGCAACGTCGTGATTTTCTGAAGAAAGCTTCCGTCGGCGCCGCTGCCGGCGCTGCCGCCACCATCGCTGCACCGGCGATAGCCCAGTCCCTGCCCACTGTCAAGTGGCGCCTGACGTCCAGCTTCCCGAAGAGCCTGGATACCATCTACGGTGGCGCTGACGTGCTGGCTAACCGCCTGCGCGCCATGACCGGCGGCAAGTTCGACATCCGCGTCTTTCCGGGCGGCGAGATCGTTCCCGGCCTGCAGGCGCTGGACGCCGTGCAGCAGGGCACCGTCGAGTGCTGCCATACCTGCTCCTACTACTACGTCGGCAAGGACAAGACCTTCGGCTTCGGTACCGCCGTGCCGTTCGGCATGAATGCCCGCCAGATGAACGCCTGGATCTACTATGGCGGCGGCCAGAAGCTGCTCGACGAGTTCTACAGCAACTACAACATCATCTCCTTCGCCGGCGGCAATACCGGCGTCCAGATGGGCGGCTGGTTCCGCAAGGAAGTCAAGACGCTCGACGACATCAAGGGCCTCAAGATCCGTATCGCCGGCCTCGGCGGTAATGTCTTCGCCGCGCTGGGCGCCGTGCCGCAGCAGATCGCTGGCGGCGACATCTACCCGGCGCTGGAAAAGGGCACCATCGATGCCGCCGAATGGGTCGGTCCGTTCGATGATGAAAAGCTCGGCTTTTTCAAGGTCGCCAAGAATTACTACTATCCGGGCTGGTGGGAGCCGGGTCCGGTCATTCACTTCTTCGTAAACAAGACGGAATGGGCCAAGCTGCCCAAGGAGTATCAGGAAGCCTTCCAGGCGGCCGCGTACGAAGCCAACGTCACGATGATGGCCGAATACGATCACAAGAATCCGCCAGCCCTGTCGCGCCTGTTGCAGAATGGCGTCAAGTTGCAGTCTTATTCCAACGAAATCCTGGAAGCCGCCCACAAGGCCGCGCAGCAACTGTATTCCGACGAATCGGCGAAGAACCCGGCGTTCAAGAAAATTTACACCGAGTTCGACAAGTACCGGAAAACGCAGAACGCCTGGTTCAGCATTGCCGAAATGCGGATGGACGCCTTCAACCAGACGCACAAATAGACCGCTGCACCCCAAGGGCAATCCCCGCAAGAGGGTTGCTTCGCGGCGTCCTGCGGGGCGCGGTGGACCACAAAAAACCCGCGAAATTCGCGGGTTTTTTATTTATGTCACAGAGTTTGCGAGTGACCGCATCTCTTGTGACAGGCTGCAGAAAAGCCGATCACTTCTCGAGCAGGCTGCGCAGCATCCACGCGTTCTTTTCATGGATCTGCATGCGCTGGGTCAGCAGATCGGCGGTCGGCTCGTCGCCGGCCTTGTCGACAATGGCGAACATGCCCCGTGCGGTCTTGGTGACGGCTTCCTGGCCGGCCACCAGTTGCTTGATCATCTCGGTCGCGTTGGGTACGCCTTCACTTTCCTTGATCACCGTCAGCTGGGCAAATTCGCGATAGGTTCCAGGCGCCGCCACACCGAGAGCACGAATACGCTCGGCGATCAAGTCCAGTGCGTTCCACAGTTCGGTGTATTGGTCCATGAACATCACGTGCAACGTGTTGAACATCGGGCCGGTGACGTTCCAGTGGAAATTGTGGGTCTTGAGGTAAAGGGTGTAGGAATCTGCGAGCAGGTGGGCCAGTCCGTCGGCGATCTTTTCGCGATCCTTTTTGTTGATGCCAATATCCATGACGATCTCCCTTTGTGTAGGTTGGTGAATCTGTATTCTGAGCGCCTGGATGCCGATTATCAAATTGCATCGAGTTATCGCGGCAATTTGCGCTGGCTATGCAGGAAAGAAAAACGGGGCCGCAGCCCCGTTTGATTCGTCTGTCGCCGACGACTACTTCTCGTTCTGCTGCAACTGCTTGAGGAAGTCCGATCCGGTGTCCTTCTGCTCGCCACTGCCACCACTCATGCCAGGTACCTGCTGCATCATGGTGCCGAGATCGACGGCCTCGCTCTGTTCCATCCTGGCCTTGGCTTCCGGGTCGCCGTAGCTGACGATGTTGGGGAAGATGATGATCAGCGCGACCATGATGATCTGGATGCAGACGAAGGGGATGGCGCCCCAGTAGATGTCGGTCGTCTTGACCGAGGCCGGGGCCACCGAGCGCAGGTAGAACAGTGCGAAGCCGAACGGCGGGTGCATGAACGAGGTCTGCATGTTGACCGCGAGCAG
>JBFZCS010000185.1:0-7345 GCA_041307825.1 Azonexaceae bacterium | reverse complement strand
GCCGTCCGAACGCAGGTTGTAAATGAATTCGCCGTCGATCGACAGCGCAAACTCGATCATGCGGCCGATCGCTCCCTTGTCCACGACGACTTCGTTCAGCGCCTGATTGGCGGCGATCTCCTTGCCGTTGCGAATCACTTCCGCATCGAGGAGCATGCGGTTCTCGGCGGCAAAGCGCCCGTCGAGCAGATCATCGATACAGGTCAGCATGTCGTCGCGGGCAATGTCGGTCATGAAACCGAGCCGCCCCTGATTGATTCCGACCAGCGGCACGCGGTAGCGCGCAAGGCGGCGCGCCGCGTTGAGCATCGTGCCGTCGCCGCCGATCACGATGGCGAGATCGGCATGGGCGCCGATGTCGTTGAAGCCACAGGTAACCCAGCGTGAAAGATCGACCTGGCGCCAGACATGCTCGGCCGTCTCGCGTTCGATGAACACGGAAATCCCCCGCTCGTGCAGGTATTCCGCAAGCTGGCGCAGTGATTCGGAAATTTCGCGGCTATGGTACTTGCCGACCAGCGCAATGGTCTTGGGCGAGCGGTAGGAGCCGTAGCAGGAGTTCATGGCCCGAATTCTTGCATAAAAATGGCCGCTCGCGCCGCTGCCAGTTTTTTGTACAATGCCCTTCCATGCTCGATGATCGTTCCCGCACCCTCCTCAAGGCCCTGGTCGAACACTACATTGCCGACGGCCAGCCGGTCGGCTCGCGCGCGCTGTCGAAATTTTCCGGTCTCGACCTGTCGCCGGCAACGATCCGCAACGTCATGGCCGACCTCGAGGAAGCCGGCTTTGTCGCCAGCCCGCACACCTCGGCCGGTCGCGTTCCGACGCCGCGCGGTTACCGGCTGTTTGTTGACCGGCTGCTGACGATGCGGCCGCTCGAGGCAAGACAGCTCGATGAAATGGAAGGCGCCTTGCACGGTCGACCGGCAAATCAGGTCATTTCCAGCGCCTCGCAACTGCTCTCCAGCCTTACGCATTTTGCCGGCGTCGTCATGGCGCCGCGGCGCAACGCCAGCCGCATCCGCCAGATCGAGTTTCTCAACCTGACCGAAAAACGCATCCTGCTGATCATCGTCACCACCGATGGCGACGTGCAGAACCGCGTCCTCGTCACCGAGAAGGCCTATTCGGCATCGGAACTCGTAACGGCGGCCAACTACCTGAACCAGAATTTCGCCGGCCTCGATTTCGAGCAGATCCGCCATCGGCTGTCGGCGGAGATCGTGCAGTTGCGCGACGACATCCAGCCGCTGATGACGCTCGCCCTCGCGGCAGGTGACGAGGCGCTGTCCGGTAGTGCGGTCCCTTACGTGATCTCCGGCGAGCACAACCTGCTCGATGTCGAGGAACTCTCCTCGAACATGAAACGCCTGCGCGAACTGTTCGATCTTTTCGAGCAACGCTCCAGCCTGATGCGCCTGCTCGAAGTCTCCAACCGCGCCGCCGGCGTCCAGATCTTTATCGGCGGCGAATCCGGCATCGCCACGCTCGACGAATGCAGCGTCATCGCCGCGCCCTACACCGTCGATGGCCAGATCGTCGGCTCGGTCGGCGTCATCGGCCCGACCCGCATGGCCTACGAGCGGGTCATACCGATTGTCGACATCACCGCCAAGCTGCTTTCCAGCGCCCTCTCCAACCAGCAGAACTACTAATGCCAAAAATCAGACCTGAACCCCCGCACCAGCACGGAACAGCACCCGGCATCGCGGTCATCCTCGTCAACCTGGGTACCCCGGAGGCGCCGACGGCCCCCGCCCTCAAGCGCTACCTGCGCCAGTTCCTCGCGGACCCGCGCGTCGTCGAGATTCCGCGCGCAGTGTGGTGGTTGATCCTGAATGGCATCATTCTCAACATCCGCCCGAAGAAATCCGCCGAAAAATATGCTTCGGTCTGGATGACCGAAGGTTCTCCGCTCAAGGTTCATACCGAACGTCAGACCAAGTTTCTCGCCGGCTATCTCGGCGAACGCGGCCACAACGTGACCGTCACCTCGGCGATGCGCTACGGCGCGCCGTCGGTGTCCGAGGTCCTCGACCGGCTCAAGGCGGCCGGCAATGCAAAAATCCTGGTGCTGCCGATGTACCCGCAATATTCGGCCAGCACGACCGCCACGGTGATCGACGAGGCCTGCCACTGGCTGCTGACCCAGCGCAATCAGCCCGAGATGCGCTTTGTCCGCAATTTCCATGACGACCCGGACTACATCCAGGCCCTGGAGCAGACAGTACGCAATCACTGGGTCAAGCATGGCCCGCTGGCCGCCGGCGATCAGCTGATCATCAGCTTCCACGGTCTGCCGCGCCGCAATCTCGACCTCGGCGACCCGTATTACTGCGAATGCATGAAGACCGGCCGCCTGCTCGCCGAGCGTCTGAACCTCACGCCCGACCAGCACAGGATCTGCTTCCAGTCGCGCTTCGGCAAGGCGGAGTGGCTGCAACCCTACACCGCACCGACCCTCGAGGCGTTGGGCAAGGCGGGCACGCGGCGCGTCGATGTCATCTGTCCCGGCTTCGTAGCCGACTGCCTGGAAACCCTGGAAGAAATCGCCATCGAGGGCAAGGCTTCCTTCCTTGCGAACGGTGGCCAGGAATACCACTACATTCCGGCGCTGAACGAAGACCACGGCTGGCTGGCGGCGTTCGCTTCGCTCGTCGAACGTCACCTTGCCGGCTGGCCGTCGAAAGAAAAAGCTGATGCCGACACGCTGGCCGCTTCGGCCCGGCTGGCCAGGACGCACGGCGCTGCCTCTTGAAACTGGCCAGGGCGACCTGATATCAGGGTTCTCTGATACGAAGGAAGCGCCATGAGTGACAACCTGCACATCGTCTGCCCACACTGCGACGCGGTCAATCGCCTCCCGGCCGGCCGCCGCGACGAGAATCCCACTTGCGGGCAATGCCGCCAGGCATTGTTTGCCGGAAAACCGCTCGACCTGAGCGCAGCCAACTTCGATCGCCACATCGGGCGCGGCGACCTGCCGGTCGTTGTCGACTTCTGGGCGCCGTGGTGCGGCCCGTGCCGGTCGATGGCGCCCGCCTTTGCTCAGGCAGCGCGGGAACTGGAGCCCGAAGTCCGCCTGGCCAAGGTCGACACCGAAAGCCAGCAACAACTTGCGGCGCGCTTCAACATCCGCAGCATCCCGACGCTGGCCATCTTCAAGGACGGGCGCGAAATCGCCCGGCAGAGCGGCGCGGTCGACGCCGCAGCGCTGAAGCGCTGGGTCAAGTCGCACCTCTGACACCCGGCAATCGCGCCGGGCAGGTTTACAGCGGAGTCAGTTCGAGATCGATTCCGGTGCCCGGTGACGAGCGACTCGAACCTTCCATGAGCGCCTTCGCCGACTCGACGGCAGGCGCCCCCTGGGCGGCCGCAATGCGATTGACCGTGCGCATGCGGTCGATCATCCGTCCCAGCAGCGTAGTTCGCATGCGCTCCTGCAACTCCTCGGAAGCCAGCGCCAGCGCGGCCGCGTTGATTTCCAGAAAGAGCGTGTTTTCGAGCGTCACGACGCTTGCCGAACGTTCATCCGTGCCGGGATGCAGATAGGCCACCTCGCCGATCACCTCGCCCTGCCCCAAGCGGCACAGCGTTGACCCGCCGATCGAAACCTCGACGAAGCCGTCGGCCACGAGACCGAAAATGCGGTTGGACTCGCCCTCGCGAATGATCGCCACCCGTGGCGCGATCTGGCGCCAGACGGAAATGCGCAGGATTTCCCAAAGTTCGATATTCTCGAACTCGGTAAAGAAATCCAGCTTTCTCAGCATCTCGAAATGGTGGGTGTCCTGGACGGTCTCGTCGTCCTCGAGAATCTGATAGCGGACAGCGGCAAGGTCCTTGGCGAATTCGGCGCCATTCCGGTAGCGGCTGTAGAGATCCTTTTCCAGCGCCCGGCGCAGGATGGCATTCAGTCCCTCGGGCAGGCTCGGGTTGAGCGAAGTCACGTCGGGCGCGTCGGTATTGATGATGCGGTAGATCAGCGTCGCCTGGTTCTTGGCACGGAACGGCAGGCGCCCGGTCAGCAACTGGAACATGACGACGCCGAGCGAATAGAGGTCGGTCTTCTGGTTGAGCTGATAACCCTTGATCTGTTCCGGCGACATGTAGGACGGCGACCCGACCCCCATGATGAAGGTCGAGTCACGGTCCATGTTCTTGTTGAGATTGAGCGCCAGGCCGAAATCGACCAGTTTGGGCTCGTCGCCCGCGGCCACCAGGATGTTCGCCGGCTTGATGTCGCGATGGATGATGCCCTGCCGATAGGCGCTGTCGAGCGCCATGCAGCACTTGAAGATGATTCCGATCACGCGATGCAGCGGCAGCAGACGGTCGATGCGGGTATGCTCTTCGAGCGAGAAGCCCTGGATGTACTCCATCGCCAGATAAGCGTAGTCGTCCTCGACCACGCCCTCGTAAACCTTGGCGATGTTCTGGTGGTTGAGGCGCCGGGCGACCATGCCCTCATTCTGGAACAGCTTGCGCAGGCGGCGCGACATGGCCGCGCAATCCTTGCCGAAGCGGACGACTTTGAGGGCAACCGGCGTGTCGGAATCCGGGCTCACGCAGAGGTAGACCGTGGCGGTCGCCCCCTTGCCCAGTTGCTTGACTACCCGGTATTTGCCGACTTTTTGCATTTCCATCGTGATGTTTCAGTAGACGTTTTTATCGTAGCACGCTGTCTGCATGCAGGTCATCGTCCGCCCTCGCCGGATTTTTTACAAACAACCCTTGAAATTCTCGGGGACGTCCCGATCTAGCGAATAACCTTTTTGGAGAAACGCGCATGGCCAACCCGGAAAACGCCCAGGAGCCCCTGCTGGGCAACGAACCCGCAACCGAAGCAACGCCTGAACCCGAGGGCAGAGAGCACACGGACACCCTGCCCAGCATCGAAGAGCAGTTTCGCCGGCTCGAACTACAGGCCGCCGAGCATTACGACGCCTGGCTACGCGCCAAGGCCGAGGGCGAAAACATTCGCCGCCGGGCGCAGGAAGACATTTCCAAGGCGCACAAGTTCGCCGTCGAGAAATTCGCCGGCGAACTGCTGGCCGTCAAGGACAGCCTCGAAGCCGCCCTGGCCGTGCCGGAACAGACCGTCGACAGCTTCAAGTCCGGCGTCGAGCTGACCCTGAAGCAACTGGTCTCCGCTTTCGAGAAAAATGCGCTGACTGAAGTCAATCCCGCCGGCGAAAAGTTCGACCCGCATAAGCACCAGGCGATCGGCATGGTCGACGCCGAGCAGGAGGCCAATACCGTCGTTACAGTACTGCAAAAAGGCTACCTGATCGCCGACCGTACCCTGCGTCCAGCGCTGGTCATGGTCGCCAAGCCGAAGGCTTGAAATCCGGGGCGCCGCCCCCAACTCCAGAACATCACAAATTCATTCGCATTCAGTAAAGGAAGACAAAATGGGCAAGATCATTGGTATTGACCTCGGCACGACGAACAGCTGCGTCGCCATCATGGAAGGCGGCCAGCCGAAGGTTATCGAAAATTCCGAAGGCGCGCGCACCACGCCGTCGGTCATCGGCTATGCCGAAGACGGCGAAATTCTCTCCGGCGCCCCGGCCAAGCGCCAGGCCGTGACCAACCCGATGAACACGCTCTACGCCGTCAAGCGTCTGATCGGCCGCCGCTTCGAAGAGAAGGAAGTGCAGAAGGACATCTCGCTGATGCCCTACAAGATCGTCAAGGCTGACAACGGCGACGCCTGGGTGCAAGTGCGCGACAAGAAAATCGCCCCGCCGCAGGTTTCCGCCGAAGTGCTGCGCAAGATGAAGAAGACCGCCGAAGACTACCTCGGCGAGGAAGTCACCGAAGCAGTCATCACCGTGCCGGCCTATTTCAACGACAGCCAGCGTCAGGCAACCAAGGACGCCGGCCGCATCGCCGGTCTGGAAGTCAAGCGCATCATCAACGAACCGACCGCCGCTGCACTAGCTTTCGGCATGGACAAGGTATCCGGCAAGGACAAGAAGATCGCTGTCTATGACCTCGGCGGCGGCACCTTCGACATCTCGATCATCGAAATTGCCGATGTCGATGGCGAAAAGCAGTTCGAAGTGCTGGCCACCAACGGCGACACCTTCCTCGGCGGCGAAGACTTCGACCAGCGCCTGATCGACTACGTCATCGACGAATTCAAGAAGGAGGCTGGCGTCAACCTGAAGGCCGACGTGCTGGCCCTGCAACGCTTGAAGGAAGCCGCCGAGAAGGCCAAGATTGAGTTGTCCTCCAGCCAGCAGACAGAAATCAACCTGCCCTACATCACCGCCGACGCGTCCGGTCCGAAGCACCTGGCGATCAAGATCACCCGCGCCAAGTTCGAATCGCTCGTCGACGAACTGGTCGAACGCACCGTCGCCCCCTGCGTGACCGCACTGAAGGACGCCGGCTGCAAGATCAGCGACATCGACGACATCATCCTGGTCGGCGGCCAATCCCGCATGCCCAAGGTGCAGGACAAGGTCAAGGAAATCTTCGGCAAGGAACCGCGCAAGGACGTGAACCCTGACGAAGCCGTCGCCGTCGGCGCGGCCATCCAGGGCGGCGTGCTCCAGGGCGAAGTCAAGGATGTGCTGCTGCTCGACGTCACCCCGCTCTCCCTCGGTATCGAAACCCTGGGCGGCATCATGACCAAGCTGATCCAGAAGAACACGACGATCCCGACCAAGGCTTCGCAAGTTTTCTCGACCGCCGACGACAACCAGGGCGCGGTGACCATCCACGTCCTGCAGGGCGAACGCGAAGTTTCCTCCGGCAACAAGAGCCTCGGCCAGTTCAACCTGGAAGGCATCCCGCCGGCACCGCGCGGTACGCCGCAGATCGAAGTCATCTTCGACATCGACGCCAACGGCATCATGCACGTCACCGCCAAGGACAAGGCCACCGGCAAGGAAAACAAGATCACCATCAAGGCCAACTCCGGCCTCTCCGAAGCCGAGATCCAGGCCATGGTCAAGGATGCCGAGCTGCACGCCGAAGACGACAAAAAGGTGCACGAACTGGCCGATGCGCGCAACCAGGCCGACGGCATGGTGCACATGGTCAAGAAATCGCTGACCGAGTACGGCGACAAGCTCGACGCCGCCGAAAAGGAAAGCATCGAAGCGGCGATCAAGGATGTCGAATCCGTGCTGCGCGACGGCGACAAGGACACCATCGTCGCCAAGACCGAAGCGCTGTCCGCCGCCGCCCAGAAGCTGGGTGAAAAGATGTACGCCCAGCAGCAGGCCGAAGGCGCGGCCGCCGGTGCGGGTGCCGAAGGCGGCGCCCAGCAGCAGGCCAAGAAGGACGAAGGCGACGTGGTGGATGCCGAGTTCACCGAGGTCAAGGA
>JBFZCS010000184.1:0-2554 GCA_041307825.1 Azonexaceae bacterium | reverse complement strand
TGCAAGCCAGCTGCGAGCCAGCTGCGGGGAAAATTTCGTCCAATTCGAATATCGGCCGCTGGCAGGCGAGGTGCTCGTCGTCCACCCACCCCGATTCTTGAGGCGATGCGCCGAGGCTGTTGTTGAGAGAGATCGCCGCGTAATCGGTGGCCAGTTCGTCGATCGCCTGCGGCGGCATATCTTCAGGCAAACCGGCGAGCGCCGCGGAATTTGTCTTGCATGCTATCGGCCTTGCCTTCGGGAAAAGGCCGGCAGTTCAGGCAGTAACGGCGTGAGACTCGACGTAATGCTTCAGGACGCTCTTTAGCAGCGCGGCATGCTTGGCGTTGCCGGTTTCCTTCGCGTGCGCGATGTCGTCGACGATCATGCGCTTGATGCGCTTTTCGCCGCTCGGCGTATGCACCAGATAGTTGCCCAGTTCGACAGCCACCATTTCCGGGATGTTTTCATGCTCGGCGATGGCGAGAATTTCTTCTTCGGTCAGCTCGGATAGTTCGATACAGTCTTGCAGCGTCAACATGATGACGACTCCTGTTCTGTGAATGGCTTGCGGTCACCATTAGGACGCGCGCATCGGGAAATTGCGTTGACATGCGACAAGCTTGTATCAGTTAGCGCCCGGAATCTCTCGGGGACGAACCACCGGCCGCGCCGGCTCGGCACACCATTCGCTCCACGAACCGGCATAGAGGCGCGACCCGGGCAAGCCGGCGATTTCCATGGCCAGCATGCTGTGGCAGGCCGAAACGCCCGATCCACAGTGGTGCACGACTTCCTCGGGGTGCGTCCCGCCAAGCAACGCCAGCCATTCGGCGCGAAGTTCGGCTGGCGACTTGAAGCGACCATCGGCCTGCAGGTTGTCGCGGAAGAAGCGGTTGACCGCTCCAGGAATATGTCCGGCCACCGGATCAATGGTTTCGTTTTCTCCCCGGAAGCGGTCGGCACTGCGCGCATCAACCAGATACATGCGCGAGGTGGACAGGAAGGACTGGACATCGCCGGCATCGACCACGCAACCATCCGGCTTCGCCACGAAAGTTGTCGGCCTGAGCGCCGGCAACGTCTGCGTCAGGGGCTTGCCCGCCTCCAGCCAGCCCTGCAGGCCGCCGTCCAGCAGCGCCACCCGGTCATGCCCGAGCCAGCGCAGCAACAACCACAGGCGGCCGGCGATCATGCCTTGCGTATCGTCGTATACGACAACCTGTGTTCGCGGCCCGATGCCGATCGCGCCCAGACGAGCGGCCAGCCGGCCAGGATCGGGCAGCGGATGGCGGCCGTTGCTGCCGCTCATCGGACCGGACAGATCGCGGTCGCAATGCAGGAATACGGCGCCCGGGATATGCGCCTCGCCATAAACCCGCTCGCCGTAGCCGGTATCGGCCAATTGATGCCGGACGTCGACCACCAGCCAGTCAGAGTCGCCCAGATGGGCGGCCAGCGTGGCGACGTCGACCAGCGTCGTGTAGCTCAAGCAGCCGAATCCAGCCACGCGCGCGCTTCGTCCGCATTGTCGAAGACCTCGACATCGGCATTGACGAAGGTCTGCGACAGCCAGGCACTCCAGGTAACCCACTGGCTGTCGGTCACCACCGCGATACGCTTGAAGTCATTGGCATGGGCGCGCGAGAACTTGATGTCCTCCCACGCGACATCGATGGTCAGGTCGGCCATCTGGCCGAGGTCGAACAACAGGTCGACCGGCCCTTCGAACTTGACCTTGTAATTGACGACCTCCTCGAACTCCTTGTAATCGGCGAGCGCGAACTCCCCGAACACGGAAACGCTGACGCGGTGGGGGTTCTGGTCAATGACGATCATTGCAAATCTCCGTTGTTGTCTGCTGTCAGTTTAATCCTGTTCCACCGGGCTGGCGCGGGAAAAATGCGTGGCCGCAATGCCCGACAGGATGATCAGCGCGATGGCGAACCAGGCCGACGCATCGAGCACTTCGCCCCAGAACAGCACGCCGAACAGACTGGAAAAGATCACCGTGCTGTAGGCCAGGGCCGCCGACAAGAGCGTTTTGCCGCGCGTGTAGGCGCGCGTCATAGCCAGCTGGGCGGCGGTGGCAAAACTGGCGACGCCGAGCAAAAGCAGGCCGCTGCGCAGGTCGACCGCATGCAGTTCGCCGAACAGCAGCCAGAGGCCGGCGCAGACCGAGGAAACCAGCGAGAAATAGAACACCGTGCGCGTTTCCGGCTCGCCGCGGGCACCGAGTTCGCGCACGCTGAAATAGGCCATGCCGGCCAGGACGCCTGAACCAAGACCGATCAGGCCGGCGCTTAGCTGATCGGCATGCAGGGTCGGCTTGAGCAGCATTGCCACGCCGAGCAGGCCGACGAACAGCGCACCCAGCACGCCGCCGCTCATGCGCATCCCGGCCAGCGCCAGGTAAATGGCGAGGAAGATGGCCGAGGTGTAGTTAAGCGTCACCGCCGTCGCCAGCGGCAGCAGGATGATGGCGTAGAAATAGGCGAAGATGGCGGCAAAGCCGACCACCCCGCGGCTGACTTGCCAGCGCCAGTGCGGCGTCGCCAGCCGCACCCCGTGCAGG
>JBFZCS010000183.1:0-3466 GCA_041307825.1 Azonexaceae bacterium | reverse complement strand
CGTTTCTTGAGCGACATCGTACTGCCGTCGCGCTGCATTTCCATCCGGTTCAGAAAACTCATGCCGAGCAGGGCCATGGGCATCTCCGTCTGGTGTATCAGGGCGTCGACATTGTGCAGGGTCACATCGCCGATCCGCACGGTGTCGAGTTGAATCTTGCTCACCACACTCTGACCGTTTGCTGTCTGGGTCATGCCCTTCTGGCCACGATTGAAATCGAGCCCGATCCGGCGGGCATCGCTCGCCCCAAGCGAGATCATCGTCGCCCCGGTATCGACCAGAAAGCGGACTGAAACGCCATTGACCGTGCCGGTGGTGTAAAAATGCCCCTGGTTGTCCGCCGTCATGATGACTTTGCCCGCGCCGTCCGCCGCGACGGCGCCGATGGCATGCTGGCCGACGCGCAACGGGCGCTTCCGGCCGCCGATCTCGACGACGACCTGGTCGCCCTGAACCGAGACCACTTTCACGCCATCGAGCGACTGCCCGACGGCAACCGACTGGGGCGCGCTCCCGTTGATCATCAGCATCGCCTTGCTGCCCATGACGCCGGCGAGGCCGACATCCTGCGCACTAGCGCCGCCGGCAATCAGGCCGAGCACCAGCGCCAGCGCTGTACAATGACGCATCGATTTTCCGGCCACTGCTATCGCCATGCTACCTGTTGCCATATTTCGCCACTCTCCCACGGAAGGTCCGGGCTATTTTGCCATATTCCTCGAGCAACACGGGATTCCATGGCGGCTGATCGCCATCGACGAAGGTGAAACCGTACCTGCTACGGCCAACGGATTTTCCGGCCTCTGTTTCATGGGTGGCCCGATGAGCGTCAACGACCCGCTGCCATGGATAGACGCGGTATGCATGCTGATTCGCGAAGCTGCGGGGAGGAACATACCGGTCATCGGCCATTGCCTCGGCGGCCAGTTGCTAAGCAAGGCACTGGGTGGCGTGATCACCCGCAACCCGGTCAAGGAACTCGGCTGGGGCGAGGCAACCGGCGAAGACGACGCGACCGCCCGCTACTGGCTGGGCGCCTACGCCGGCAATGTCGGCACCGTATTTCATTGGCACGGGGAATCCTTCAGCATTCCGTCAGGCGCGACACGCCTGTTCGCCAACCAGTATTGCACCAACCAGATGTTCGCCATTGGCCCGCACCTCGGCATGCAATGCCATGTCGAGATGACTCCGGAAATGATTTCAACGTGGTGCGAACAATGGGCGGAAGAAGCGGCCTCGGTGGCCGGCCAGCCGAGCGTCCAGACACCCGGAACGATGCAGGCCGAAATCGGCGAACGACTGCCTGCGATGCGCCGGCTGTCGGATCAGCTTTACTCGGTGTGGATCAGGGGTTTGCGGCGCTGATGACCACCTTCTAAAAAGCAGAACGGGCAGTCAAACCGCCCGTTCTGCTTTTTTGGTCATTTTTGGCGGTCGACCGCGACAAACGGCCTAATCCCGGAAATTTCCGTACTTGATCGGAAAATCGGTAATGTTCTTGGTGATCAGCGCGATGCAGGCCTGCAGGTCATCGCGCTTGGCGCCCTGGACGCGCACGGTATCGCCCTGGATCGAGGCCTGGACCTTCAGCTTGCCATCCTTGACCAGCTTGACGATTTTCTTGGCCAGATCGCTGTCGATGCCGTCCTTGATCTTCATTTCCTGCTTGACCTTGTTGCCGGAGACGCTGACCACCTTCTGGTGGTCGAGGCGCTTGACGCTCTCCTTCTCCTTCTTTTCCATCGCCGGGAAAAGCAGGTCCTTGATCTGGTCAAGCTGGAAGTCGGAATCGCCATGCAGGGTAATGACCTTGTCCTTCTCGTTCAGCTCGACCTTGGCGCTGGTGCCCTTGAAGTCGTAGCGGTTGTCGATCTGGCGCGAGGTGACGTCGATGGCATTTTTCAGCGCCACCATGTCCGCTTCGGAAGTGAAGTCAAAAGTTGGCATCTTGCTTATCCAAAGTGGCAAACATAGTGATAAGGCTCGTCACAGGCGATTTCAAAGCTTGAATTGCCCGGCACGTTGAAGGATTGGCCGTCACCGTAGGTCTTCCAGTCTGACTCACCCTTGAGCCTGACGCGGCAGGAACCGCCGACGCCTTCCATGATTTCCGGCGCGCCGGTGTTGAAGGTCAGGCTGGACGGCATGATCACGCCGACTGTCTTTTTGCTGCCATCTTCCAGCACCACGGTATGGCTGACGCACTTGCCATCGAAATAAACATTGGCCTTTTTAACCACCGAAACCTTGTCGTACTGCGCCATCTAAATTCCCCAGATTTTTTGAATAACTGCCTTGGCGATGAAGCCCACCATGCCAAAAGAGAGCACAAAGAACAGAATGAATGTCCCCGTCTTGCCGGCCTTCGACTTCCAGGCAATCTCGCCAATAATGAACAACATAAACAGAATGAAAGCCCCTACCCCCCAGGTCGCACCGAAATCCGCCAGTTGCTCTTCGGTAAAGCCAAACAGGGTATTGGGTTCCATCGCTTAGCCTTTTTTCTTGCTGACCGACTTCTTGGCATCTGCTTTCTTCGCCGCCGGCTTGCCGGTCTTGCGCTCCGCCAGATTGGCCGCGATGCGCATGCGCAGTGCGTTGAGCTTGATAAAGCCGGCCGCGTCCTTCTGATCGTAGGCGCCGGCATCGTCCTCGAAGGTGGCGATCGTCGAGTCGAACAGCGAATCGGTCTTTGAGTCGCGGCCGACGACGATGACGTTGCCCTTGTACAGCTTGAGGCGCACGAAACCGTTGACGTTCTCTTGGGTGTGGTCGATCAGCACCTGCAGCGCCTTGCGCTCCGGGCTCCACCAGTAGCCGTTGTACACCAGGCTGGCGTAGCGCGGCATCAGGTCATCCTTGAGGTGGGCGACTTCGCGGTCGAGCGTCACCGATTCGATCGCACGGTGCGCGCGCAGCAGGATGGTGCCGCCCGGCGTCTCGTAGCAGCCGCGCGACTTCATGCCGACGTAGCGGTTCTCGACCAGGTCGAGACGGCCGATGCCGTGCTTGCCGCCAATTTGGTTCAGTGTTGCCAGCAATTCGTGCGCCTTCATCTGCTTGCCATTGATGGCGACCACGTCGCCCTTGATGAAATCGAGGTCGAGGTACTGGGCCTTGTTCGGGGCCTTTTCCGGCGACACCGTCCACCGCCACATCGATTCCTCAGCCTCGGCCGCCGGGTCTTCCAAGTGGCGGCCCTCGTAGGAAATGTGCAGCAGGTTGGCATCCATCGAATACGGCGAGCCCCCCTTCTTGTGCTTCATGTCGATTTCGATGCCATGCGTTTCGGCATAGGCCATCAGCTTCTCGCGCGACATCAGATCCCATTCGCGCCATGGCGCGATGACCTTGATGCCCGGCTTGAGCGCGTAGGCACCCAGCTCGAAACGCACCTGATCATTGCCCTTGCCGGTCGCGCCGTGGCAAATGGCATCGGCGCCGGTTTCATTGACGATCTCGA
>JBFZCS010000182.1:0-6607 GCA_041307825.1 Azonexaceae bacterium | reverse complement strand
ATAAAACCCCTGTCCCTCGGACACCATCCTGACAGTCTGATCCTGGCCGGCGCGGGTCGGGTGCGACAACTTGAGGGTCAGCGCCTCCGGCAGTGCCGCATCACGCTCGGCAGTCAGCATCAAGCGAACCTGTTGGCCGGAACGCATGAAATCGGCACGCAAGCCGAGGTCGCTCGCGTAGTGATCCCGCTGCAGGCGCTGATTGATCGCCAACCCCTGCTTGTAATAATCATCAGTGACCAGGCCATCGTTGCTGACGATCGCCAGCCACAATGTCACAAAGCCGGCGACGATGACGGTTGCCGGTCCTGCCATCAAGATCCACGGCCAGGTTTCCTTGTACCAGGGCTTGCCATCGTTACGCAGTGTCATTGAATTACTCATATTAGGGCATCAGGAAAGAGGCTTTTTCATGAACCGCGATCTTGTCGTGATTCAAGGCCTTGATATCAAAATGGATGGTGTTGGCGCCCTTCTTGCCCGATTCGGGCGGGACGCGCACGACGACGGTCACTTCCTGGTTCTCCGCACTACCAACCGAGACAATGCGCTCGCCGGCAATCTCGATCCCCTCCAGACCCTCAACCGACAAGGCGTAGCGCTTTGGCTCCTCGGTCGTGTTCATGATCTTGAGGTTATAGACGTTTTCGATACGTCCGTCGTCCGCCTCGCGTGCCAGCAACGAGCGATCGCGAATCACATCGACCTTCAACGGTACCCGGGTCGCCAGCGACCATGCCGAGCCGGCAGTAATCCCCATCAGAATAACTGTATAAAGGATAATCCGTGGACGAACGAGGTGTGCGACAACCTCCTGAGGCGACCAGTGCTTGGCCAGCGCATTTTCGGTGGTATACCGGATCAGGCCGCGCGGCAGGCCGACCTTGTCCATCACCGGGTCGCAAACGTCAATACAGGCGCCGCAACCGATACACTCGTATTGTTGTCCCTTGCGGATATCGATGCCGGTCGGACATACCACCACACACAACCCGCAATCGACGCAATCACCCATACCGGCAGCCTTGGCACCAACGCCCTTCTTGCGTGCACCGCGCGGCTCGCCACGCTCGGGGTCATAGGTGATGACCAGCGTATCCGGGTCGAACATCACACCCTGGAAGCGGGCATAGGGACACATGTACTTGCAAACCTGCTCGCGCAGGAAACCCGCCTGCATGTAGAAGAACCCGGCGTAGAAGAAAGTCCAGAAAAGCTCCCAACCGGAGAGGTCGAAGGGAAACGCGGCCAGCAACTCGCGAACCGGGGTGAAGTAGGCGACGAGCGTAAAACCCGACCACAGCGATATGAAAATCCAGACCGCATGCTTCAAAGCCTTCAGGCCGAATTTGCGGGCCGTCATCGGCGCCTTGTCCAGTTTCATCCGGGCCGAACGATCACCTTCGATCCGGTTCTCGACCCACATGAATATTTCCGTATATACCGTTTGCGGACACGCATAGCCGCAGAACAGCCGCCCGGCAACGGCGGTGAACAGGAACAAGGCGTAGGCCGAGATAATCAGGAGTAGCGCAAGATAGAAAACATCCTGCGGCCACAGAACCAGGCCGAACAGATAGAACTTGCGCTCGGCGAGATGAAGAAGAACCGCCTGGCGATCGTTCCAGACAATCCATGGCAGCCCGTAGAAGAGAATCTGGGTGAACCAGACGAACCCCCAGCGCCAGGAATTCCACCACCCCTTGACGTCACGGATGTAGACCTTCTTGTGTTTCTCGTAAAAAGAAACAGGTTCCGGCGTTGCCTCTGGCTTCTTGCGGTTGCTGGTGTGCTGTTTCGATTCCATGGTGACTACATCCGTATCAGAATTGCGCTAAAGGCTCGGTCGCGGATGAATAACAATAACGCAATCTTGATACAAATCAGTGTTCGACAACCTACAACAAAAAAACGGGGCGGTCACCCGCCCCGTTTCCTGAACTACTTGGCGCCTTGACTCAGACTATAAACATAGGCAGTCAGAACCTGAATCTTGCCGTCGCCCAAGAATTCCTTCCAGGCTGGCATCTTGTTCTGGCGGCCGTTGATGATCGTCTCGGTAATGGTAGCTTCCGATGAGCCGTACAGCCAGACCTTGTCGGTCAGGTTAGGTGAGCCAATCGCCTGCATCCCCTTGGCGTCCTCGCCATGACAACCGACGCAACCCGCTGAGGTGAAGGCTTCCTTGCCCTTGGCGGCGCGAGCTGAGTCGTTCGGCAAACCGGAGAGCGAGCGGACATAGTTGGCTAGATCCTTGATGGTATCCGCACCAAGCTGCGCATGCGGTGGCATAACGCCCATGCGGCCAATGTTCAGCGTTTCCTTGATCTGTTCCGGCTCACCGCCATACAGGAAGTCGCTATCGGCCAGATTCGGAAACCCCTTGGCGCCGCGTCCATCCGCACCATGACACTGCATGCAGTAGGTCAGGTACAGGCGCTTGCCGGTTTCCATGGCCTGCTTGTCGGCAGCCAGCGCCTTGACATCCATGCCCTGGTATTTTGCGTACATCGGCTGGACAGTGGCATCCATGCGCTCGCGTTCAACCTTGTACTGACCGATCGAGGTCCAGCCCAGCATGCCAGGAAACTTACCCAGACCAGGATAGAGTGCCAGATAGACCAGTCCGAAGATGACCGTGATGACGAACAGCCAACTCCACCACTTGGGCATCGGGTTGTTGTATTCCTCCAGGGTTTCATCCCAGACGTGACCCATGGTCTTGCCCGGCGTGAACTTCGCCTTGCCCTGAATGTAGAGAAGAACTGCGCAGGCGAGAATACTGCCCAGCACAATTACAACCACATACATGTTCCAAAAACCGCTAACGAAATCGCTCATTTGCTTTCCTCTTTTAAGCGCGGATGCGACGCGCGAGACGCCGCATCCTGATCCTGATCATCGTGCTCCGCGAACGGCAAGTTGGCAGCCTCATCGAAGCCCTTCTTGCTGCGCTTGCTGTAGGCCCATCCCACGATCGCCAGGAAACAGAGCAACCCGGCAACCGTGACAATGGAACGCAGATCGTTGATGTCCATGGCTTATTGCTTCATCGTGCCCAGTGCCGTACCCATGCCCTGCAGGTAGGCAATCAGAACGTCCATTTCGGTCATGTCACCGATCGCAGCCTTGGCGCCCTTGATCTCGGCATCGGAATAGGTCGGAATACCCCGCACATTGGCGAAACTGCGCATCACGCCCATCTTCTTCTCGATGTCGGCACCGACGCTATCCTTGGCCTTGGTATTCGCCAGGAAGGCAAAGGCGGGCATGTTGGATTCCGGCACCACGTCACGCGGATTCATCAGGTGAGCACGCTGCCATTCGTCGGAGTAACGACCGCCCACACGATGCAGATCCGGGCCGGTGCGCTTGGAGCCCCACTGGAAGGGGTGGTCATAGACGAACTCGCCGGCAACGGAGAAATGACCGTAGCGCTCGGTCTCGGCGCGGAACGGACGAATCATCTGCGAGTGACAAAGGAAGCAACCTTCGCGGACATAAACATCGCGGCCAGCAAGACTAACGGCATCGTATGGCTTGACGCCCTCGATCGGCGTCGTCGTGGATTTCTGGAAAAAGAGCGGAACAATTTCCAGCAAGCCACCCCAGATCACGGTAAGAAGAGTCAGAACAATAAGTAGGCCAACACTCTTCTCGATTTGCTCATGCTTGAACATTATTATCTCTCCCTAATCAGGCGTGATGACCAGCCGGAGCCAGCACCGGAGCATCTTGAGTCTTGCCGCCTGCCATGGTCTTGAACATGTTGTAAGCCATGATCAGCATGCCGGACAGGAACAGGACACCACCCAGCCAGCGGATCGCCCAGAACGGATAGGAACCCTTGACCGATTCGACGAAGCTGTAGGCCAGCGTACCGTCGGCGTTGACTGCGCGCCACATCAAGCCCTGCATGACCCCGGCGATCCACATGGAGGCGATGTAGAGCACGGTACCGATGGTGGCGATCCAGAAGTGGACCGTAATCAGCTTGACACTGTACATCTCGCTCTTGCCGAAGAGCTTCGGCAGCAGATAGTAGATCGCACCGATCGAAACCATGGCTACCCAGCCGAGCGCACCGGAGTGCACGTGACCGACCGTCCAGTCCGTGTAGTGCGACAGCGCATTCACCGTCTTGATCGACATCATCGGCCCTTCGAAGGTCGACATGCCGTAGAAGGACAGCGAGGTAATCAGGAATTTCAGGATGGGATCGTCGCGCAGTTTATGCCAGGCACCCGACAGGGTCATGATGCCGTTGATCATGCCACCCCAGGACGGCGCCAGCAGGATCAGCGAGAAGACCATGCCGACGGACTGGGTCCAGTCAGGCAACGCGGTGTAGTGCAGGTGGTGCGGACCCGCCCACATGTAGGTAAAAATCAGCGCCCAGAAGTGAACCACGGACAGGCGGTAGGAGTAGACCGGACGTCCGGCGGCCTTCGGCACGAAGTAGTACATCATGCCCAGGAAGCCTGCGGTCAGGAAGAAGCCGACCGCATTGTGACCATACCACCACTGGATCATCGCATCCTGAACACCGGAGTAGGCGGAGTAGGACTTGGTCAGCGACACAGGCATTGCCATGCTATTGACAATGTGCAGCAGGGCGACGGTAATGATGAAGGCGCCAAAGAACCAGTTGGCCACGTAGATGTGGGACACAGTACGCTTGGCGATGGTGCCGAAGAAGACCAGCGCGTAGGCGACCCAGACCAGGGTGATCAGGATGTCGATCGGCCACTCGAGTTCGGCGTATTCCTTGCCTTGGGTGAAACCCAGCGGCAGGGTGATCGCCGCCAGGAGGATGACGAGCTGCCAGCCCCAGAAAGTAAAGGGAACCAGCGGGCCGCCCCACAAGCGGGCATGGCTAGTACGCTGAACAGTCCAGTAGGACGTTGCGAACAGGGCGCAGCCACCAAATGCGAAGATGACCGCGTTGGTGTGCAACGGACGCAGTCGGCCAAAGTGCAGGAAGCCGATATTCAGCTCCGGCCAGACCAACTGGGCGGCAATGATGACACCGACCAGCATGCCGACAATGCCCCAGATGACGGTCATGACGGCGAATTGCCGTACGACCTTGTCGTTATATGTGGTTTGCGATCCAGACATGAACCCACCTCTCATTAATGAAAAGACTGAACGACCACCCCCCTTGACCCAAGGTGGCGCATAAAAGCGAATGCTATTGTAGATTACAATCGGGGATTTGACCTAGATCAACCTACCGATTATCTAGGTCAAACTAGATCAAAGGATGTAGTGGCCCACATTGTTCGAATTACGTGGACAAAAAAAGGGTGCGTCGCAACGCACCCCAACCCCAACAGAGAATTACGCAGAGCATATCGCTCTGCACTGTTTGTATTCTCCACATGCTTCCGTATCGAACGTTGACTCAGGTCAAACTTTCTCCGAATCGTCCCTCTTGTCCGCTATGGAGGTCGGAATATCGGGACCGTCATCGTCCATCAGGATCTTGAATCCCGGCCCCTCGAGATCGTCGAACTGACCGCTCTTGACCGACCACCAGAAGACGATGGCGATGGCGAATACGAGGACCACCGACAAGGGAATGAGCAGGTAGAGGATTTCCATCAGTCCTTATCCAGGCGCTGGATGCGCAGCGAGTTGAGAACGACCAGCAGCGAACTGGCCGACATGCCGATCCCCGCCAGCCATGGCGTCACAAAGCCGGCAATCGCCAGCGGCAGGGCAACGAAGTTGTAGGCAAAGGACCACCACAGATTCTGCCGGATTATCCTGAGCGTCTTCTGCCCGCGCAACAAACCGCGCCGCAGATGATCGAGATTTTCGGAAAGCAGGATGAAATCGGCCTGGGTCCGCGCGAGTTGCGCGCCGCCGCCCATGGCAACCGACACCTGGGCCTGCGCGAGTACCGGCGCATCGTTTACGCCGTCGCCGACCATCGCAACCACCGCACCGTCGGCCTGCAGGGCACGCACGCAATCGTGCTTGCCCTGCGGCGTGACCCCGGCCCGGACATCGGCAATGCCGA
Organism: Azonexaceae bacterium; assembly: GCA_041307825.1. Taxonomy (GTDB): domain Bacteria; phylum Pseudomonadota; class Gammaproteobacteria; order Burkholderiales; family Rhodocyclaceae; genus Azonexus. The sequence goes on along the minus strand of JBFZCS010000182.1, from coordinate 579 downwards.
GCGTTGTCGCCACGCGTTGCGCGACCGCTGGCGAATCACCCGTCAACAGCACGATCTTCCGGCCGCTTGCCTTCAGCGCCTCGATCAGCGGACGCGCCTCGGGACGCAATTCGTCGCCCAGTCTGAACAAGCCGAGACAGCCCGTCGCATCGCCCAGGAGCACCACGGTATCGCCGCTTTCCAGCCAGGCGGCAGCGACTTCCGGGAAGCCGCCAGCCGCCAGCCCCAGGGCATAGCCCGGACGTCCGATCCGGTAGCGACGGCCGGCAATCTCGCCCTCGATGCCCTGTCCTGCCTCGCTCAGGGCGTTGCCGGCAAGCGGAAGGTCAAGCCCTGCGGCGGCGGCCCGCAAGGCGAGGCCCACCGGGTGCTCGGAAGCCTGTTCGAGGGCCGCCGCAATGAGCAGGCACTCGTCGCGCGACAAGGTGCCGGTAGGCAGCAGGTCAACGAGGTGCATCCGGCCGCTGGTCAGCGTGCCGGTCTTGTCGAAAACGAAATGCGTCGCCCGCGCCAGAGTCTCGATGGCATGCCCGCGCGTCACCAACAGACCATCCTTGGCCAGCGCGCCGGCCGCCACGG
>JBFZCS010000181.1:0-3897 GCA_041307825.1 Azonexaceae bacterium | reverse complement strand
CCCCATTCGCCATCGATGCCGACCATGAAGGGCGCGGCGTGATGCCAGCCGGCCAGCGCGCCGAGTCGTTGCAGCGCGATTGGCTGCGGGCCGGGGTAAAGGATGGCGTAGCGGCTATCGGGTTGGCATTCGGACATCCATTCGCGGATTGTGCGCAGCGTGAAATCGTCGATCGGGTCGGCGCCGCCGACACCTGATTTCCTGACCGCTTCCCACAGCGCCCTGCCGCCATGGCCGATCAGGATCAACTGCCGATAGCCTTTTGTGCCGCCGGCAATGCTGCCGCCGATGTCGTCCGACAGGTCGGCGAGATCGAAAACCGCGTGCCGGTTCAGGCCGCAACGATCCAGCGCTGCGCCGGGGAAGGGCTGGACTTCACTCATCTTCCAGCACCGGGCTCTTCTCGCCGGCCCGGCGCTGGGCGACCCAGACCAGCATGGCGTCGATCGCCGCGCTGCCGGCTTGTGCCTTGGGGTGGTTGATGAAGAAGGTGACGGCGTAGCGCCGGCCCCGGGCGTCGAGCGCATAGCCGGCAGCGGTCTTGACCCCGTCCAGTGTGCCGGTCTTGATGTGGGCGCGGCCGGTGGCGTCGGAGCCGTTGAGGCGCTTCTTCATCGTCCCGTCGATGCCGACGATCGGCAGGCTCGAGACGAATTCCGGCATCACCGGGTTTTTCCAGGCGTCGAGCAGCAGGCGGTTGAGGCTGTCGGCGCTGATCCGTTCACTGCGCGAGAGTCCGGAGCCGTTCTCGATTTCCAGTTCGGCGAAGCGCAGGCCGCGCAGGTTCAGCCAGTCGCCAACGCGTTGCCGCGCGCGCTCGGCGGTGGCCGGCGCCGTGTCGTTGCCGAGCGTCAGATACACCTGCCGCGCCATCACGTTGTTGCTGTACTTGTTGATGTCGCGCACGGTGTCGGCCAGCGGCGGCGATTCGTGGCTGGCGACGAGCCGGCTGCCCACGGGAACGGTGCCGCCGCGCACCTGCCCACCCAGCGTGCCGCCGAGTTCCTTCCACAAGGCACGGATCAGGCCGCCGGCTTGGCCGTCGGCGGGCAGTGGCGCAAGATTGAGCGCCTTCTCGCCGCACAGCGGGCTGTAGGTACCGGTGAATTCCAGCCGGTTGCCGTTGTTTTCCGGGATCAGGCGGACGCTGATGAAATCCTTCCAGTTGCTGCCGCAGCCGCCGTCGCCGCTGCGTAACTGGTTGTCGACGCGCAGCCCGTCGCTCGGCGTTTCCATCAGCACGCGCGGTTTGCCGTTGTCCGGCAGCAGCGTGAAGCGCAGGGCGCGCAGGTTGATCAGCAGGCCGTCCGGACCGACGTTGTAGGGGCGCATCGGCTTGTCGTCGAAGGCGCCGGGATCGATGGCCGGCACGTCGAAGATGGTGCGGTCGAGCACCACGTCGCCGTTGATCTGCTGGATGCCGCGCACGCGCAGCTGGCGCAGCAGGCCCCACAGGTGCTCGATGGCGAAACGCGGGTCGCCGCTGCCCTTGAGGTACAAATTGCCACTCAAAACGCCGTTGACCGCGGGAGTCTCCGTCCACGCCGTGGTTTTCCATGTCCACGCCGGGCCGAGCAGGTCGAGCGCGGCGTAGGTGGTGACCAGCTTCATGACTGACGCCGGGTTCATCACCTGTGTCGCGTTGTGCGCCACCAGCGGCTGCGCCGCGTCGACCGGCTGGACGACGACTGCGACACTGGCCGCCGGTATCTGCGCCGCCTTGAGCGCCTGCAACACGTTGGGCGGCAGGCCGCCGGCGAGTGCCGGCAGGGCCAGGACGGACAGCGTCAGTAGCGCGAAAAGACGCTTCATGCGGTCAGTGAGGGGTAGTCGAGGTAGCCCTTCTCGCCGCCCTGATAGAAGGTCGCCATGTCGACCTCGTTGAGCGGCGCCTGACGGGCGAAGCGCTCGACCAGATCCGGGTTGGCGATCCATGCCCGGCCGTAGGCCACCGCATCGCACAGGCCGGCGGCCAGGCGCGCTTCGCCGGCGGCCTGATCGAGGCCGCCATTGGTGATGATCGGCATCTGCGCGAGCGGGCGGAAATGGGCGCCGACATCGGCCAGCGCGTGCGGTGTGTCGTCGAGCTGGCGCGGCAGGAAGGGCTCGGTCAGATGGAGGAATGCGAGGCCGTAATCGTTGGCACGGCAGACGATGGATTCCCACATCGGCACCGTGTCGGCATCGACGTTCAGGCCGTGGAAGCGGTTGAGCATCGGGTTGAGGCGGAAACCGGTACGGTCGAAGGGCATCACCTCGCCGACGGCATCGAGCACCTCGAAGAAGAAGCGCGCCCGGTTTTCATGGCTGCCGCCGTATTCATCGTCGCGCTGGTTGGATTGCGCGGAAAAGAACTGGTGGAACAGGTAGCCGTTGGACGAATGAATCTCGACGCCGTCGAAACCGGCGGCCATGGCGTTGGCCGCGCCCTGGCGAAAATCGGCGACGATGGCCCTGATTTCGTCGCGGGTCAGCGCATGCGGCGTCACGGTGTCTGGCTGGCCGGTGATGGAAAACATCTTCCACAGCGGGTTGACCGCGGAAGGCGCGACCGGCGGCTGGCCGTCGTGGAATTCCGGCAGCGACAGGCGGCCGCAATGCCAGAGCTGGCAGACGATCAGCCCGCCCTTTTGATGCACCGCATCGGTCACCAGCCGCCAGCCGGCGACCTGCTCGGCCGACCAGATGCCCGGCGTGAAGGGGTAGCCGCGCGCCTGCGGCGAGACGATGGTGCCTTCCGAAACGATCAGCCCGGCATTGGCGCGCTGCGCGTAGTAGCGCGCCATCATCTCGGTCGGCACGTAGCCGGGGTTGTCGGTGCGGCAGCGCGTCAGCGGCGCCATGACGACGCGGTTCCTGAGTTCGAGCGCGCCGAGGCGTACGGGGGTGAGCAGTTGCTGGGACATGGCGGAAAGATAGGGGAGCGGAAAGCGCCACATTCTACTTGCCGGGCGCGGTTCACGGTATCGGGTGCGGCGGATTGACTTCATCCGCCACTTTCCTTCACACCGGCTTGAGCTGTTTTGGTACCATGCCGCCTCCGGAACGGGTAGCACGCTCGACCACTTTATCAAAGGAATAGCCATGGCAGTCATCGAACTCACAACCGACAATTTCAAGGAAAGCATCGACGAAAAGGGCATCGTGATCGTCGATTTCTGGGCTCCCTGGTGCGCTCCCTGCCGCTCGTTCGCCCCGACCTTCGAGGCCGCCTCGGACAAGCATGCCGACATCACTTTCGCCAAGGTCAACACCGAGGAGCAACAGGAAATTGCCGGTGCCTTCAACATCCGCTCGATCCCGACGCTGATGGTTTTTCGCGAGCAGGTCATCGTCTACGCCGAGGCGGGCGCGCTGCCGACAGGCGCCTTCGATCAGTTGATCGATCAGGTCAAGTCACTCGACATGGACCAGGTTCGCGCCGAGATCGCCGCCCAGGCCAACTGAGGAAAGCGGCACCGGCACCCGGGCAAACCACCTGGCTGGACAGCTCACCCATCCCTGCGGCCGAAAGGCCAAGGAGCAATTCACCTGGATTGACCGCGGCTGTCCGGTCCGGAGATACTCCCGCAGGTGCCGATGACTTTTCTCTCCTCAAGCTGCCATGAGTGAATCGCAGCCTGGGGACCCAATCCCGGAAGCGGGCCGCATCGCGCCGCGACAGGGTGCTGCCGACCAGGCCGGCTGGCTCAAATGGCTGCCGGGACTGCAGACCCTGCGTCACTACGACCTTGCCTGGCTGCGCCACGACGTTGCCGCGGGTCTGGTGCTGACCACGATGCTGGTGCCGGTTGGCATTGCCTATGCCGTGGCTTCGGGCGTGCCGGGTATCTATGGTCTCTACGCCACGATCATCCCGCTGCTCGCCTATGCGCTGTTCGGCCCGAGCCGCATTCT
>JBFZCS010000180.1:0-6544 GCA_041307825.1 Azonexaceae bacterium | reverse complement strand
AGGCCATCGAGAAGGCAGCCAAGTAAATGGAAAAGTTCGTTCGCCTGGAAGGTCTGGTCGCGCCGCTCGACCGCAACAACGTCGATACCGATGCGATCATCCCCAAGCAGTTCCTCAAGTCGATCAAGCGTTCCGGTTTCGGACCGAATGCCTTCGACGAATGGCGCTACATGGATGTCGGCCAGCCCGGGCAGGATGCTTCGGGGCGCCCGAAGAACCCGAATTTCGTACTCAACCAGCCGCGCTACCAAGGTGCGCAAGTGCTGCTGACGCGCGCCAACTTCGGCTGCGGCAGTTCGCGCGAACACGCACCGTGGGCGCTGCTCGACTTCGGCTTCAAGGCGATCATCGCCGAGTCGTTTGCCGATATCTTCTTCAACAACTGCTACAAGAACGGCATCGTGCCGATCGTGCTGCCGGCCGCCGAGGTCGAGGCACTGTTCCAGCAGGTCGAAGCGACACCGGGTTACAAACTGGTGGTTGATTTGCAGGCGCAAGCGGTGATCCGTCCCGATGGCTATGGCATCCCGTTCCAGATCGACGCCTTCCGCAAGGAATGCCTGCTCAACGGCTGGGACGACATCGGCCTGACCCTGCGCCACAGCGGGAAGATCCGCGAATTCGAAGAAAAGCGCCGGATCAGCCAGCCCTGGCTGTTCGCATAACGAGGAATAGCAATGAAGATTTGTGTCCTGCCGGGTGACGGCATCGGTCCCGAGATCACTGCCGAGGCAGTGCGCGTTCTCAAGGCCTTGAGTCTCAAGTTCGAAATGGAAGAGGCGTTGCTTGGCGGCGCTGCGGTCGACGCGACCGGCGAACCCTATCCGGAAGCGACCAGGAAGCTGGCGCGTGAAGCCGATGCCATCCTGCTCGGTGCCGTCGGCGGCCCGCAGTGGGACAGGCTGCTGCGTGAAAAGCGTCCGGAGCGCGGCCTACTCGGCATCCGCAAGGACCTCAACCTGTTCGCTAACCTGCGTCCGGCCATCCTTTACCCGGAACTGGCCAATGCCTCGACGCTGAAGCCGGAAGTCGTGGCCGGGCTGGATATCCTGATCGTCCGCGAATTGACCGGCGACATCTACTTCGGCCAGCCGCGCGGTATCCGTGAAGAAAACGGCGAGCGCGTCGGTTTCAATACCATGGTGTACAGCGAATCGGAAATCCGTCGCATCGGCCATGTCGCCTTCCAGGCGGCGCAGAAGCGCAACAAGAAGCTGTGCTCGGTCGACAAGATGAACGTGCTGGAGTGCACGCAGCTCTGGCGCGACGTGATGATCGAAATTGCCCACGATTACCCGGATGTCGAACTCAGCCACATGCTGGTCGATAATGCCGCCATGCAGCTGGTCAAGGCGCCGAGGCAGTTCGACGTGATGGTCACCGGCAACATGTTCGGCGACATCCTGTCCGACGAAGCGTCGATGCTGACTGGTTCGATCGGCATGCTGCCGTCGGCCTCGCTTGACGACAAGAACAAGGGGCTGTACGAGCCGTCGCACGGTTCGGCGCCGGATATCGCCGGCCGGGGCGTGGCCAATCCGCTGGCCACCATCCTGTCGGCAGCGATGATGCTGCGTTACACCTTCGGCCTCGAAGAGCAGGCACAACGTGTTGAAAGCGCGGTAAAAAAGGTGCTGGCCCAAGGCTATCGCACCGGCGACATCTACGAGCGCGGCACCAACAAGGTCGGCACCAAGGAAATGGGCGACGCCGTGCTGGCGGCGCTGGCGTAAACCGAACGGCACGTTCGTGCGTTAAACATAGGTTCTATTCGGAGAGTAAGTCATGAAGAAGGTTGGTCTGGTCGGTTGGCGTGGCATGGTCGGTTCGGTGCTGATGCAGCGCATGGTCGAAGAGGGCGATTTCGCCCATATCGATCCGGTGTATTTCTCCACCTCCGCTGCCGGCGGCAAAGCCCCGGTGTTCGGTGGCAAGGAAGCCTCGCTGCCGCTGCAGGACGCTGCTGCGGTCGACGCACTAAAACAGTGTGAAATCATCATTACCTGCCAGGGCGGTGACTACACCAAGGAAGTCTTCCCCAAGCTGCGCGCCACCGGCTGGAACGGTCACTGGATCGATGCCGCCTCGGCGCTGCGCATGGCCGACGACGCCGTGATCGTCCTCGACCCGGTCAACATGAACGTGATCAAGGATTCGCTGGCCAAGGGCGGCAAGAACTGGATAGGCGGCAACTGCACGGTCTCGCTGATGCTGATGGGCCTCGGTGGCCTGTTCCAGAACGACCTGATCGAATGGGCAACGTCGATGACCTATCAGGCAGCGTCCGGTGCCGGCGCGCAGAATATGCGCGAACTGATTTCCCAGATGGGCGCCATCCATTCGTCGGTCGCCGACCTGCTGGCCGATCCGGGTTCCGCTATTCTCGATATCGACCGCAAGGTGGCCGAGACGATTCGTTCCGACGCTTTCCCGAAAAAGAACTTCCGCAACACGCCGCTGGCCGGTTCGCTGATTCCGTGGATCGACGTTCCGGTCGATGGCGGTCAGTCGAAGGAGGAATGGAAGGGGGGCGCCGAGTGCAACAAGATTCTCGGCCGTCCTGCTTTCCGTTCGCCCGGCTCGATCCCGATCGACGGCCTGTGCGTGCGCATCGGCGCCATGCGTTGCCACAGCCAGGCGCTGACCATCAAGCTGAGGAAGGATGTGCCGCTCGATGAAGTCAGCGACATGCTGGCCAAGGCCAACCCGTGGGCCAAGGTCGTGCCGAACGAGCGCGAGATCTCCGAACGCGAACTGACTCCGGCCGCCGTGACCGGTACGCTGACCGTGCCGGTCGGCCGCCTGCACAAGATGGCGATGGGCCCGGAATACCTGGCCGCCTTCACCTGCGGCGACCAGTTGCTGTGGGGTGCCGCCGAGCCGCTGCGTCGCATGCTGCGTATCCTGCTCGACGCCTGATCATTGTTTTGTCAGGAAAAAACGGGGCAGCGGCCCCGTTCTTCATTTGTTGGGAATATGCCAAAACGGCGAGTAATGAGAAGCGGGTTTAGCTTGCATTGCTAAGTGCATGATGTTAATTTGAAACTCCCAAATTCCACACTCAGGGTTTTGCCGTGACCGATACGATCCGGACAAGTTTCAAGAAACGTGCCACAGCCATCGCCGTGGCCTCCTGTCTTTCATTTGTTCCGTGGTTGGCTGAAGCGGCCAGTCTCGGCAAGATCACCGTTCTGTCGGGCCTCGGGCAGCCGTTGCGCGCCGAGATCGAGATCAGCGCATCGCGTGCCGAGCTGGCCGGCATGACGGCCAGGCTTGCCGGTTCGGCGGCCTTCAAGGAGGCCGGTATCGATTACGGGTCGGCATTGCTCGATCTGCGCTTTGACATAGGAAAGCGCAGCAATGGCGCGCCGGTGGTGAAGGTGAGTTCCACGAAGCCCGTGAATGAGCCTTTCATGAATATGCTCGTTGAACTGAGCTGGCCTTCTGGCCCCTTGCTGAAGGAATATACTTTCCTGCTTGACCCACCCGAGGTAGCCGCGAGGGCGGCGGCACGGCAGGCCGCCGCGACGGATGCGCGGGTCGTCGAGACGGTTCGCGGCGCCGGCGCCGCACCAGCGCCAACCGGCGCGGCTGCGACGCCATCGCGGGCGGTTCCGGAGCCGACGAAAGTTCAGGAGTCCGGCACGCGCGTCGTTCAGCAGGGCGACACACTGCGCAGGATTGCCGGCGAAACGAAACATGACGGTGTCACCCTCGAGCAGATGCTCGTCGGGCTGTACAAAAAAAATCCGGATGCATTCATCGGTAACAACGTCAATCGTCTGAAGGCGGGTGCCATTCTAAGCATTCCCGACAAGGCGGCCGTCGCGGCGATACCGACGGCGGAGGCAAGACAGATTTACGTCACCCAGGCCGAAGACTGGAACGCCTATCGCCAGAGGCTCGCTTCGGCGACGGCACAAGGCAAGGCGAGTCCCGATGCTGCCCCGCAGGCCGCGGAGGGGAAAGTTACGGCGCGCGTTGAAGAAAAACCAACGGCGGCTGATCAGGCCAAGGACAAGGTCAGGGTTTCGAGTACCGAAATGCCGGCCAAGGGCGTGCCAGGCGGCAAGTCCGCAGTTGGCGAAGAAGAATTGATCGCCAAGGACAAGGCGCTCAAGGAGGCACAGGACCGACTGGCATTGCTTGAGAAAAATGTCAACGAACTGCAGAAGCTGGTCGACATGAAGACCCAGCGTCTGGCGGAACTCCAGCAGCAGGCGTCAGGCCAGAAGGAAGAAGTGAAGCCGGTTGCGCCGGCCGAGCCGCCAAAGGCTGTCGAAGCGCCAAAAGAGCCGGCGCCCGTTGCAGCCGAACCGGCGAAACCTGCCGAAGAGCCCAAGCCGGCGGAACCGCCCAAAGTTGTCGAGGCGCCGAAGCCGGCCGCTCCGGTCGAGCCGCCAAAGCCGGCGCCGGCTGCGCCGCCCGCGCCTGAGCCGGGGTTGCTGGACGATCCGCTGCCATTGATCGGTGGCGGTGGAATACTCGCCCTCTTGGCCGGATATTTCCTGCTCAGGCGGCGGCGCAGCGAGGCGGAACCCGACTTCACGACCGCCATTCCTGCACCTTCGAGCCTCGGGCCGAATTCGGTGTTCCGTATGACCGGGGGCCAGAGTGTCGATACCGGCAACGTTCCGTTGCAGACCGGCGATTTCAGTCAGACCGGTCCGGGCACGATCGATACCGACGAGGTTGACCCGGTTGCCGAAGCTGACGTCTATATGGCTTATGGCCGTGATGCACAGGCCGAGGAAATCCTGATCGAAGCCCTGCGCAAGGATCCGCATCGCACCGCCATCCACGTCAAGCTCCTCGAGATTTACAGCAATCGCAAGAGCGTCAAGCAGTTCGATACGCTGGCCAGCGAGCTTTACGCGCAGACCGGCGGCGTTGGTGACGAATGGGAAAAGGCAGCCGCCCTAGGCGCCGCACTGGACCCGGAAAATCCCCTGTACACCACTGGCCGAGGTGCTCCTGCGGCAGCAGGTGATGTGGTGACGCCAACGCCGGGTACGGTCGTCGATGCCAAGTCAACTGTCGTGCTACCGGGAGAACTCGGGCAGATGGCTGCGGCTGCCGCCGTGGGTGCGGCGGCGCTGGTTGCCGAACAACCGACGCTCGAACCGATCGCCATTCCTGTGGAAGTTGCAGAAGTCGACATGGCGCAGAATGTCGTCAGCAATATTGACGACAACGCTCTGGATTTCGATCTGGGTGGGGCCGGACCAGTGTTCGCACCCGAGGTGACGCAGGTTGGCGACGTGGTTAACGAGATGGAGATGCCACAGATCGAGGCAATCGATTTCGATCTCGGCGGCATACCGCAGGAAGCACTGACGGCTACCGAGACGAATCCGCTGGTTTTACCGACCGATACGCTGGTCATGAGCGCAACGGACGGTGAAACCAATTTCACGGAAACCATCATCGGACTCGAAGCACCGGCGGGGCTACAGGAAGGGTCGGCTGAGGCCGACGCGGGTACGATCGATTTCGAGCTTGGCGACATCGCGCCCGACACGCAGACACTGGTGAATCCGGCAGTGCTACACGAAGCGGCGAGTGGCGAGTTGGGTACCGCGACGATCGTTAATTCGCTGGATTCCATGGAAGCTGTTCAAGGCGAGTCGACGGTTACCGCTGGCATGGCCGGACTGTCGATTGATTCGGATTCCCGGGATGACGAATACAACGTCAATCTGAGTGAGTCGGTTTTCATCGGCAATCCCATGCCGGCACCTGAATTCGACATGACATCGATCAATCTTGACTTGGGCGCAACCCAGGTCGCGGGACTGACCCATGTCATGGGCACGGAAGATTCCGCAGCCGATCCGGGCGCCGACGATGTGGGTACCAAGCTCGCGCTGGCCAAGGCCTACGAGGAAATGGGCGATCACGATCAGGCGCGCGAATTGCTGCAGGAAGTCATTGCCGAAGGCAGCGGCGAACTCGTCGATCAAGCGCGCGAGATTATCGGCCGCTTGCGCGGTTAGAGCGTCTTTGCGCACGGCACATGGCCCCCACGTGGGGCCATGTGCATTCTGGAGCCGGGTTTTGCATCCATCCTCTGCCTTGCTGGTCAGCCTGATCGCCATCGTCGTGATCCAGTTTCTCGGCTTGGCAGGGCTTGCCCTGACGTTTGCGGTGTTGCTGCTTGCTGCGCGAAATTCGGCCGCCGGGTGGTGGCGACTATTGCGCCGGATGCGCTGGCTGTTGGTGAGCGTCTGGCTGATACTGGCCTATGGCGCGTCGGGCGATGCGCTGTTCGACCTTTCCTGGATGCCGACGCATGAAGGGGCGCGCGAAGCGACGCTGCATGTCGCGCGCCTGATGTTGATGCTGGGCTGCCTGGCCTGGCTGTTTGCCCTGCTCGGGAATCAGGGCTTGCTGGTCGCGTTGCAGTCCCTATTGCATCCGCTGTCCCGATTCGGCTTGGGGAGCGAGCGTCTCGTGGTGCGCCTGTCGCTGGTAATGCGGAATCTGCAGGCGGAACCGCCGAAAGGATCCTGGCGTAACATGCTGGACGGGAACCCAGGCCCGG
>JBFZCS010000179.1:0-3587 GCA_041307825.1 Azonexaceae bacterium | reverse complement strand
GTGGTCAGCTCGACGCCGATCAGGTAATCGCCTTCGTCCAGCGCGACGGCGATGATGCCGGCCTTGCGCGGATTGGAGAAATCGGAGAGCGGCGTCTTCTTGACCGTGCCCATGACGGTCGCCATGAAGATGTACTGGTCATCGGAGAATTCCTTGACCGGCAGCACGGCGTTGATTCGTTCGCCTTCTTCCAGCGGGAAGAGATTGACGATCGGCTTGCCGCGGCTGACCCGGCTGCCCTGCGGCGCTTCGTAGACCTTGAGCCAGTAGCAGCGGCCACGGTTGGAAAAGCACAAAATGTAATCGTGTGTGTTGGCAACAAACAGTTGGTCGACAAAATCCTCGTCCTTGATCGCCGCTGCCTGCTTGCCGCGCCCGCCGCGCCGCTGGGCGCGGTAATCGGTCAGGGGCTGGGCCTTGATGTAGCCACCGTGCGAGAGGGTCACCACCATATCCTGCGGCGTGATGAAGTCTTCGATACCGAGTTCCTGCGTGTGCAGCACGATTTCGGAACGGCGCGCGTCGCCGAACTGCTCGCGGATGGCCGTCAATTCGCCGACGATGATTTCGGTGATGCGCTCCGGACGGGCCAGGATGTCGAGCAGGTCGAGAATCCTGGCCATCACGTCCTTGTATTCGCTGACGATCTTGTCCTGCTCGAGACCGGTCAGGCGCTGCAGGCGCAATTCCAGAATGGCCTGCGCCTGAGCATCCGACAGGCGATAACCTTGTTCGGACAGACCGAATTCAGGCGCCAGGCCGTCCGGGCGCGACGCGTCGGATGCGGCGCGCACCAGCATTTCCTCGACCACCGGGCTGCGCCAGGTGCGCTCCATCAGGCCGCGCTTGGCATCGGCCGGCGTCGGCGCCGCCTTGATCAGCGCGATGATGTCGTCGACGTTGGACAACGCGACCGCCAGGCCTTCGAGGATGTGCCCGCGTTCCCGCGCCTTGCGCAGTTCGAACACGGTGCGCCGCGTCACGACTTCCCGGCGGTGCGAAAGGAAGCATTCGAGCATCTGCTTCAGGTTCAGCAGGCGCGGCTGGCCATCGACCAGCGCCACCATGTTCATGCCGAAGGTGTCCTGCAACTGCGTCTGCTTGTACAGGTTGTTGAGGATGACCTCGGCCACCTCGCCACGCTTCAGCTCGATGACGACGCGCATACCGGACTTGTCCGACTCGTCGCGGATATCCGAGATGCCCTCGATCTTCTTCTCGTTGACCAGCTCGGCGACCTTTTCGATCAAGGTCTTCTTGTTAACCTGATAGGGAATCTCGTCGATGATGATGGCCTGACGATTGCCCTTGTCCATGTCCTCGATGTGCGTGCGACCGCGCATGATGACGCGCCCGCGGCCGGTCCGGTAGCCTTCGCGGACGCCCATGACGCCGTAGATCAGCGCGGCGGTCGGGAAATCGGGGGCGGGGATGTATTCGATCAGATCGTCAATCGTCAGCGCCGGATTTTCCAGCAAGGCCAGACAACCGGCGACGACTTCGTTCAGATTGTGCGGCGGGATGTTGGTCGCCATGCCCACCGCGATGCCGGACGAACCGTTGATCAGCAGATTGGGGATGCGCGCCGGCATGACCAGCGGCTCGTTCTCGGAGCCGTCGTAGTTCGGCCCGAAATCGACGGTTTCCTTGTCCAGATCTTCGAGCAACTGGTGGCCGATCCTGGCCATGCGCACTTCGGTGTAACGCATCGCCGCCGCGTTGTCGCCGTCGACCGACCCGAAGTTGCCCTGGCCATCGACCAGCATGTAGCGCAGCGAGAAATCCTGCGCCATGCGGACGATCGTGTCATAGACTGCGGTGTCGCCGTGCGGGTGGTATTTACCGATCACGTCACCGACGATACGCGCCGATTTCTTATATGCCTTGTTCCAGTCGTTGTTGAGCTCGTGCATCGCGAACAATACACGGCGATGTACCGGCTTCAGGCCGTCGCGCGCATCCGGCAGCGCCCGGCCGACGATCACGCTCATCGCATAATCGAGATAGGAACGCCGCATCTCGTCTTCGAGGCTGATCGGCAGTGTTTCTTTGGCGAATTGGTCCATGTCTCACATTCGCATCGCCTGCGCGATGCCTTGTTGGTTGAATCGAGCGTAATTTGCTATTTTAACACGCGACCCACATTGAAACAGCCGACCTTTCCCCCATGAATAACACTCCCGAATTGATCGACCTGCTGATCGAGACAAGCTGGATTGCCGCGGTCGACCCCGATGTGGTCCTCAAAAACCATGCCGTGGCTGTTCATCAAGGAAGGATCGTCGCCCTGCTGCCGACTGGCGAGGCCCGCAACCGTTTCAACCCGGCACAGCGCGTGACGCTGGAAGAGCACATCCTGATTCCCGGCCTGGTCAACCTGCACACCCATGCCGCCATGTCGCTGATGCGCGGACTGGCCGATGACCTGCCGCTGATGGAGTGGCTGCAGAAGCGGATCTGGCCGGCCGAGTCCGCCAACGCTTCGCCGCAATTCGTTTACGACGGCACCCGCCTGGCCTGTGCCGAGATGCTTTCAGGCGGCGTGACCTGCTTCAACGACATGTATTTCTTCCCCGAGGCGGCGGCAACGGCCGCTGCGGATTTCGGCATGCGCGCCATGCTCGGCATCACGGCGCTCGAATTCCCGACCCCCTACGCCAACGATGCCGACGATTACATTAACAAAGGCCTCGCCACTCGCGAGAACTGGCTGAACCACCCGCTGATCGGTTTTTGCCTTGCCCCCCACGCGCCCTACACGGTGGCCGATGCGACGTTCGAACGCCTGGTCACGCTCGCCGCCCAACTCAACATCCCGATCCACTGCCATGTTCACGAGACCCGTCACGAGGTCGACGAGAGCCGGCGCCTGCATGGCCTCACCCCGCTGGCGCGCCTCAAGCGGCTCGGCCTGCTTGGCCCGGGGTTCATCGGCGTCCACTGCGTACATCTTGCCGACGACGATCTGGAACTGCTCGCTGCGACCGGTTGCAGCGTTGCCCATTGCCCGACCTCGAACCTCAAGCTGGCGAGCGGCATTGCGCCTGTGGCGCGGATGCGACAACTAGGCATCAACGTCGGCCTGGGGACCGATGGCGCCGCCAGCAACAACCGCCTCGACATGTTCGGCGAGATGCGCCTCGCCGCATTGCTGGCCAAGGGCATTAGCGGCGACGCCGCGACGCTGCCGGCCCGCGAGGCGCTGCGCATGGCGACGCTCGACGGCGCGACGGCACTCGGCCTTGGCAATGAAATCGGCTCGATCACCCCGGGCAAGGCGGCCGACCTCGTCGCCGTCAACCTCAAGGGACTGAATACAAAGCCTTGTTACGACCCGCTGTCACATCTCGTATATGTCGCAGACCGCGAATGCGTGACCCATGTCTGGATTGCCGGAAAGTGTTGCGTAGACCACAAAAGAGTCGTCGGAAACGGGGGAAATGACTTGGAATCCGCAATCGCCCTATGGCAGAATAGGCTGGAGGTCCGTAGAGAACCCTGAAGTCAGGTCTTTACCCGGGTAAAAAGTTTGCTAATTTTCTTCAACGAGGGAAAACAATGATCAAGAACATTGCCAAGAAATCGCT
>JBFZCS010000178.1:0-7169 GCA_041307825.1 Azonexaceae bacterium | reverse complement strand
CGACGGCGTCGTCGACATAAAGCAGCGTGGGCGCCGGCAGCTTGTCGCCGCGCGCGGCGATTTCGCTGCGCGACCAGTACGGAACGACCTTGTTGCCGACCAGCCGGCCGCGCACCCGCTGGTCCTTCAATTCCGGAAACACGGCGGACAGATCGATGGTCAACAGGTCGTCCGGCACCCCGCGCACCGGATGCTCGAAGCCATTGGCGCGCGTCCGGCTGCCGCGCAGCAGCGGCTCGTAGTAGCCGGTCACCAGGCCGTTGGCATTGCCGTCGGCAGCCAGGATTGCGTAAGGCTTGAGCTGGCTCTCGAAGAAGCGGCGCGGATCATGGCCCGGCTTGCCGTCGGCGGCGCGTGCCAGATCGCAGACTCGCTTCCAGCTGGCGCCATGGGGTTTGCTGGCGACACCGCGGCAGCTGGCGATGAAGGCCGGCCAGGCGGCAGCGTGATCGTCGTCGGCCCAGCCGGGCAAGTCGGCCCATTTTGCTGCTTTCAGGGTACGCGATAGCGGCGCCCCTGCTGGTGGCGCCGGGGGCGCCGGCGGCTGGGCGGGGGACGGCGCCGGGGGTTTGGTGGCGGCCGGCGGCGGGCACGGCGTGCACTCGGCGCAAGGTTTGCAGCCCGCAGGCGGCTCGCCAGTGGGCGGCGTGGTGCTGCAGGCGACCAGAAATATCGTGGCAAACAGCGCGGCGGCTTGGATTTTTCGCATGTGTTTCTATAGAGTTTGCAAATTCGCCGCGAAGTATA
Organism: Azonexaceae bacterium; assembly: GCA_041307825.1. GTDB lineage: Bacteria > Pseudomonadota > Gammaproteobacteria > Burkholderiales > Rhodocyclaceae > Azonexus. The sequence continues at coordinate 6,422 of JBFZCS010000178.1, read as the reverse complement.
AAGCCATCATGCCCAACACCCAGCAACTCGAACGCCTGTTAAGCCGCGCCGAAGAAGTTCTCGGCCGGCTCGAAGCCAGCCTGCCGCCGCCACCGCCACCTCCCGACTGGCAGCACGCCATCGCCTTCCGCTGGCGCACGCGCAACGGGCGCGGCTGGCTGCAGGCGGTGCGCCATCCACATCCGGTCCACCTTGCCGACCTTGCCAACATCGACGATCAGAAGGCGCGCATCGTCGCCAACACGCGCCAGTTCGTCGCCGGCAAGCCGGCCAACAACGTGCTGCTGACCGGCAGCCGCGGCTCAGGCAAGTCTTCGCTGGTCAAGGCGGTGCTCAACGAGTTTTCCGGCAAGGGGCTGCGCCTGATCGAGGTCGATAAGGACGATCTGGTCGAACTGGCGGATATCGTCGATCTGCTCGACGGGCGCCCCGAGCGCTTCATCATCTTCTGCGACGACCTCTCGTTCGAGGCCGGCGAAACCGCTTACAAGGCGTTGAAGTCGGTACTTGACGGCTCGGTCGCCGCTCCACCGGACAATGTACTGATCTACGCGACCTCGAACCGCCGCCACCTGATGCCGGAGTATTTCGCCGAGAACCTCGACACGACGCGCGTCGATGACGAAATTCATCCGGGCGAGGCGACCGAGGAGAAGATTTCGCTCTCCGAGCGTTTCGGCCTGTGGATTTCCTTCTACCCGTTCAGCCAGGACGATTACCTGAACATCGTCAATCACTGGTTGCGCCATTTCGGGGTCGGCGAGGCGCGGATCGCGACCTGCGAGCGCGACGCGCTGAACTGGGCGCTCGGCCGCGGCTCGCGCAGCGGGCGCGTCGCCTGGCAGTTCGCCCGCGACTTGGCCGGCCGCGAAAAAAAACCCGGGCAAAGGAAGGCAAAATGAGCGCGATCGTCGAGGTGGCCGCCGCCGTCATGCTGCGCGCCGGCGGCAGCGAATTCCTGCTCGCCCGGCGTCCCGCAGGCAAGGTTTACGCCGGCTACTGGGAATTTCCAGGCGGCAAGGTGGAGGCCGGCGAAACGGTGCGCGCAGCGCTGGTTCGCGAGTTGCGGGAGGAACTGGGTATTTCCGTGACCGCCTGTTCACCGTGGCTGACCCGCGTCTTCACCTACCCGCACGCGACCGTGCGCCTCAATTTCTGGCGCGTCACCGCTTGGGACGGTGAAATCGGCATCACGGCGCCGCTCGAACACAGCGCGGTCGACTGGCAAAAATGCGGCGAATCGGCAAACGTGGCGCCGATCCTGCCGGCCAACCACCCGATCCTCAAGGCCCTGGCGCTGCCGGCCATGATGGCGATCACGATGGGCGAGATCGAGGGCGTCGAACGCCAGCTCGAGCGGCTGGAAGAAGCGCTGGACAAGGGTCTGCGCCTGGTCCAGGTGCGCGACAAGGGCTGGCCCGCGGCCCAGCGCCTGTGGTTTGCCGAGGCGGTCACGCGCCTCGCGCGGCAACGCGGCGCCCTCGTGCTGATCAATGACGACGAGGAAATCGCCCGTCAGGTCGGGGCCGACGGGGTGAACCTTACAGCAGCACGGCTCCAGGCCTGCACCCGGCGCCCGGATTTCAACTGGGTCGGCGCCTCCTGCCACAGCGCCGGGGAACTCGCCCGCGCCGCCGAACTCGGCCTCGACTACACGCTGCTCAGCCCGGTCCTGCCGACGCCGACGCACCCCGATGCGGACTATCTCGGCTGGGACGAATTTTCAAGGCTGATCGACGGCTACCCGCTGCCGGTTTTCGCGCTCGGCGGCATGAAGAAGGATTTGCTGGCCACGGCACAGGGCCACGGCGCGCACGGCATCGCCCTTATGCGTGGCTGGTAGCGTCCGGGATCTCGCTGCCCGGCTCGTTATTTTCTTCCGGTACCGGAATCCGGTAGGACTCGCTGGCCCAGCAGCCGAGGTCAATCTGCTTGCAGCGTTCGGAACAGAAAGGACGCCAGGGGTTTTCCGGCGCCCAGAGGGATTCCCCGCCGCATTGCGGGCAGCGGACCTTGCGCGCGGCCATCAGAGGTTGCAGAAGGTAAGTTTGAAAAATTCTTTATCGTATTTATTCACGGTGACTCCAAGTTAGTTAATCAAGTCCAGCTACGTATCCAGCTACGTGATACTTGCCGGCTTGATGCCTCTGAGCACAGATGCTAAATCTCAAAACGGCATTCATCAACTAAATGGGTAACTCAATCCATAGCTGCAAGAGATGGCCGGAAAATTTCCCGCAAGGGTGGAACCAATACCCACTCGCACTCCCGCCCGTTCGGTTTCCAACACTCCGCCAGAAAACTTGCCCAGTTCGGATATCCATTACGGAACCGACCCGGTGTCCAAATCAAGACTTGCGACAAACGGCAGCCAAGTGACTTGTAGATCGAACTGGCAGATGGTTCGCTCCCCCTCAGAAAAGCACTGGAGAGCTTCTGCATGCTTATAGAGCTACGGGCTCTTGGATTAGACCACCCATATTCGCAACTACCCGCATCTGTCTCTCAGCCATTTGAGGCTGTGCGTTAGTTACCCCACAAAGCTGATGTGTGGCTCGTCCATGTGGCATGCCTCTGAGACCTGTATGTCTGCCACCGCACAGACGGCCGTCGCACAAATAGCGATATTTGATGCGTCTCTGCTGATTTGTCGCTTTATACGAAGTAACAGAGGCAGTGATTCACCGAAAGCTGATCAAATCTGTGGATTGCTCGCAATGACGTAAGTAGTTCTCATAAGTCTAATAGGAGAGTTGCCATGAAATTTTCAAATCTATGCGTCGCAACGGTGACGTTGCTTGCTTTGAGTGCTTGTGTTGGCCCAGCCGGTCCGCAAGGCGAAACTGGTAGCCCTGGATACACCGGAGCTACGGGGGCGTCGGGTGCTACAGGTGCTACAGGAGCTACGGGAGCTACAGGAGCATCGGGGGCAAGGGGATACCCAGCCAACACTAGCGGTACCCCGGTACCCGGCGATTACGACGACCGCGGCATCACCGCCAGAGTGATCGCAGCCATACGCGATCAGCCTGGTCTAAACTCTAGCGGAATCAGCGTCGAGACCTTCAACGGTACGGTTCGACTGGGCGGCTCTGTGACTTCCCAGACTGACGCAACCAGGGCGATCGAGGTGGCGCGCCGCGTCGGTGGCGTGAGAGCCGTCGAGAACAACATGACGATCAAGTAAGAGATGTTGGATATGGATGGCCGATAGCCGAAGCACGCGAGCGTCCGGTTCGTAGAAACGCGACCGCTCCTTTGAGTCGGGATCGGCTACAGCCTGATATGCCAAGTGGTCAGTCGGGGCGACTTCCCGGCCTATACCGCCGGCTTTCCCAGCGCGCCGTCTGCCTACGGTCTGAACGGACCTTCGGCACCCGTCACCGTGGAGTTGTGTGCGTCGAATTGTGCAAAAGTGATCTGGTAAGAAGTTGATCCTGTTTGCCCGAGTGTCGTCGTGTAGAGCGCAGCCCGGAACGACGACACTCGGGCGGTCGCGCTCAGGCGGCCAGTCTCAATGCCTCCTTCTTCTGCTCCGCCAGGAGCGACATGTTCAGAGAGCGGTTGTCTTCCAGCCAGGTCTCGTGCGTCTCGACACAGAGCGCCCGGATCAGCCCAGGCAGGAATCTGATAGCCGTGAGACGATAAAAAACAAAAAGCCCTGAATTTACAGGGCTTTGTCTTCTGTTTTGATTCCTGTAAAGATGGTGCGAAATGCCGCTATAGATTACAGAAGGTCAGCGCGAAGGGCACGTCGCGCTCGGCAACCTTGGCCCTGAGGTCACTAGCCGGCGGATTGGTGAAGCGGATGTTGAGAAAATACTTGTTGGCGCTGACTTCAGGGATCGCCGGTTCCTCGACAGCGACCTCGACGCGCACCATCTGCGCCGCCGTGCCACCGAGATTGAGCTGAAACTGCCCCTTGAGTGCAGTGTGATGTTTCGGCCGCCCACTCGAGCGCAACAGGCGCAACACGATGGCTGCCGCATCGCGCAGCGGCAACAGCGGCTTCGTCCAGCCGGCAATCGCCTCGCGCCGGAAATCGGGCGTGCGGTGCAACCACCAGTGGTAGGACGGCAGGTCAAACTCGCAGACCCCGCCGGGAATCGCCGCGCGGCTCTTGATGCTCATCAGCCAGTCGTTCTCGCGCAGATAGTGGCCGATCTTGCCGGCCATACCGAGCAGCGCGGCGGATGAGGATTCGATCTCGTAGAGCGCCCCGGACAGCGCTTCTTCGGAAATTTCGGGATTGTTGCGGTAGGTCAGCAGGGTCTGGCGCTGGCGCTCCAGTTCCTGGATGAGGTCCATCTTGAGGTCGGCGCGGCCGACGGTTTCGAGGATTTCGAACAGGGTAACGAGCGCCGTGTGATGTTCCTGCGCTCCGTCGCTTTCGCCGAAATAAGCCGTCTTTTCAAATAAGTCTTCGAGACGCAACAACGTGCGGATGCGTTCATTGAAGGGATATTCGTAGGTAATCACGCGGCCGTGGCTTTGAATGAGGGAAAATTGCTCTAATTCTGAGCTATTTGCACTTAAATCTCAACAGTTTGCTTTAGCTATTTGAGACGACAGGCGCAGATACTTCCGGTGGAGATCGGCGACCTGGATTTCGAGATGATGCAGATCGCCGCCATTGTCCAGCACGTCGTCCGCCGCCGCCAGACGCTGGGCGCGCGACGCCTGGGCCGCCATGATGGCGCGCACCTCGGTTTCGGAAAGTCCGCTGCGCGCGATCACGCGGCTGATTTGCAGGTTTTCCGGACAGTCGACCGCGACAATGCGCTGGCAGCGTTCGCGATAGCTTCCGGACTCGACCAGCAAGGGCACGGCGAGAATCACGTAGGGTGAAACGGCATCCCGGCAGCGCTCGTCCGCCAGCGCGCCAATCAGCGGATGCAGGATTGCCTCCAGACGTCCGCGCGCCGCTGGATCGGCGAAGACCAGCCGGCGCATGCGGCCGCGGTCGAGGGCGCCATCGGATGCCACGATTTCGCTGCCGAATTCGGCCACCAGCGCCGGCATCGCCGCTCCGCCGGCGGCGGTCAGTTCGCGGGCGATCGCATCGGTATCGACGACGGCGATGCCCCGCGCGGCAAAGCAGGCAGCGGCAGCACTCTTGCCGCTACCGATGCCGCCGGTCAGGCCGACGACGAAAGCGCTCACCGGCAACTCACTGGCAAGTACGCGCCGGCGATTTTTCAACGACGCCAGCGGCGAGTTCCTCAACCTCCGCCTGCTTCGCAAGCGGCCCGCGCGCCTCGACTGAGAACTGCATTTCCTTGCCCGGCCGCCGGTTCAGCTTCGCCGACTTGACCCCCTTGGCCTTGAGCCTTGCAAGATGCTCCTGCCCGCCCTTCTCGCTCGAGAAAATACCCAGCGAAATGGCGAACTGATTGGGTCCGGCATCATGGACGACGAACAGGTCGCTGACCCCCAGTTCTTTCAGCTCGCCAACCTTTTTGTCCGCTTCCGTCTTGTTCGCCAGCGGCGGTACCATCACCCACCAGCCCGCCCCCTCTACCGGCACGGCGCTGCGCTCGACGCGGATGCCAGCAAGTTTCTCGGCCAGCGTCGATGCCAGTCGATCGGCGGCGTCCGCCGGCAAATTTTCCCAGAGCAGGCACAGTTCCTCGGGTTCCGCCGGCGGCGGCGCCGCGGCGACCTGCTTCTCGACATCCGCCGTGGTCGGCGGCGTCTGGCCATAACCGACGATGCGCACGCGTTCCGGCGCCAACTGCTGGCCGATACGCCCGGCATCGGGGTCGTCGGGACCGCCGAAATACCCGCCGGCAAACGCCAGGAACAGCAGGTTGCCGAGAACCAGCAGGAAAACGAGGGCCCTCAAACGCTCAGCCGACCTTGGGCAGATGCTTCAGCGACTCGGCGATGGCTTCGGCCGGGTACTCGTAATCCTCGAGCTTGCCGGACAGATAGCGATCGTAGGAGGCCATGTCGAAGTGGCCGTGGCCGGTCAGGTTGAACAGGATGGTTTTCGCCTCGCCCGTCGCCTTGCATTTGAGCGCCTCGTCGATGGCGGCGCGAATGCCGTGACAGGATTCCGGCGCCGGGATGATGCCCTCAGCGCGCGCGAACTGCACGCCGGCCTCGAAGGTGGCGACCTGCGGCACGGCCAGCGCCTCGATCAGGCCCTCGTGCAGCAGTTGCGAGACGAGCGGCGAATCGCCGTGGTAGCGCAGGCCGCCGGCATGGATGCCGGGCGGCATGAAGTCGTGGCCGAGCGTGTACATGCGCATGATCGGCGTGTAGCCGGAAACGTCGCCGTAATCGTAGGCGTAGGCGCCCTTGGTCAGCGTCGGGCAGGAAGTCGGCTCGACCGCGACGCAGCGCAGGTTGGCGGCGCGCTTGTCGCCGGCCGCCTTGTCGGCGAGGAAGGGGAAGGCGATGCCGCCGAAGCTGGAACC
>JBFZCS010000177.1:0-3393 GCA_041307825.1 Azonexaceae bacterium | reverse complement strand
ATCCCAGTCGAAGCCGTTGATTAAGCCGAGGTCAATCATGTATGTATATTATAAACATATACAGAATTGGCTAGCGGCTGATCGGCTTGTAGCGAATCCGCTTCGGCTTGGCGCCTTCTTCACCCAGGCGTTTCTTCTTGTCTGCTTCGTATTCCTGATAGTTTCCGGCGAAGAAAGTCCATTGCGAGTCGCCTTCGGCGGCCAGGATATGGGTGGCGATGCGGTCGAGGAACCAGCGGTCGTGGGAGATGACCATGACGCAGCCGGCGAATTCGAGCAGGGCGTCTTCCAGCGCGCGCAGGGTTTCTACATCGAGGTCGTTGGAGGGTTCGTCGAGCAGCAGGACGTTGCCGCCCTGGATCAGGGTCTTGGCCAGGTGCAGGCGGCCGCGCTCGCCGCCGGAGAGGTTGCCGACGGTCTTGCCCTGGTCGGCGCCCTTGAAGTTGAAGCGGCCCAGATAGGCGCGGCTGGGCATTTCGAAGCGGCCGACGGTGAGGATGTCGGCGCCGTTGGCGACTGCATCGAACACGGTCTTGTTGTCTTCCAGGCCTTCACGCGACTGGTCGACCGAGGCGATGCGCACCGTCGGGCCGATGTCGATCGTGCCGCTATCTGGTTGTTCGCGGCCCTGGATCATGCGGAACAGCGTGGATTTGCCGGCACCGTTGGGGCCGATGATGCCGACGATGGCGCCGGGCGGGATCTGGAAGCTGAGGTTGTCGATCAGCAGGCGGTCGCCGAAGGCCTTGGAGACACCGTTGAATTCGATGACTTTTTCGCCGAGTCGCTCGCCCGGTGGGATGAAGATTTCCTGGGTCTCGTTGCGCTTCTGGTATTCGACCGAGTTCATTTCCTCGAAGCGGGCCAGGCGCGACTTGGACTTGGCCTGGCGCGCCTTCGGGTTCTGGCGCACCCATTCCAGTTCCTGCTTCATGGCTTTCATGTGAGCGTCGATCTGCTTCTGCTCAGTTTCCAGTCGCGCTTCCTTCTGCTCCAGCCAGGCGGAGTAGTTGCCCTTCCAGGGGATGCCGTGGCCGCGGTCGAGTTCGAGTATCCATTCGGCGGCGTTGTCGAGGAAATAGCGGTCGTGGGTGACGGCGACGACGGTACCGGGGAAGCGGACGAGGAACTGTTCCAGCCATTCGACCGATTCGGCGTCGAGGTGATTGGTCGGTTCGTCGAGCAGCAGCATGTCCGGTTTGGCGAGCAGCAGCTTGCACAGCGCGACGCGACGCTTTTCGCCGCCAGAGAGCACGCCGATCACGGCATCCCATGGCGGCAGGCGCAGCGCGTCGGCCGCCAGTTCCATCTGCGCTTCGGTGTCGGCGCCGGCGGTGGCGATGATCGCCTCCAGCCGCGCCTGTTCTTCGGCCAGCTTGTCGAAATCGGCATCCGGGTCGGCGTAGGCTGCATAGACCTCATCGAGCTTGGCCTGCGCCTGCATGACTTCGCCGAGCGCCGATTCGACTTCTTCCTTGACGGTCTTGGCCGGGTCGAGTTGCGGTTCCTGCGGCAGGTAGCCGATCGAGACGCCGGCCAGGTGCTGCACTTCACCATCGTATTCCTTGTCCACGCCGGCCATGATCCGGAGCACGGTCGATTTACCGGAACCGTTCAGGCCGAGCAGGCCGATCTTGGCGCCGGGGAAGAAGGAGAGGGAAATATCCTTGATGATCTGCCGCTTGGGCGGGACGATCTTGCTCACGCGGAGCATGGACATGACGTATTGAGCCATTTGGTAAGCCTGTTATTGAGGGGGTACGTCGAAAGGTGAAATCGTCAGCGGCCGATGTCGATCATGGCATCGACGACGATGCTGGAGCCGATCGACAGCAGCAGGATGTCGGAGCCGACGCGGACATAGCGATGCCTCGGCGGGGGCGGGGGCATCCGATATACGAGCTCGTGAGGCAACTCGTAATAGGCGACCCCCTGGGGCAGCGCTTGACCCTTGCGCCATTTCTTCGCCTGCCCCGGCGGCATGCAACCGTTGCCTTTCTTGGCCAGTCCTGGCGGGCAATGGCCGGCACGGAATTCCGGGGCATAGTATTCATTGACGATCCGGCGGTCGTTGTTGCCGAAATAGAGCTGGATCGAAATGTCGTCGCGGCGGTCATCGTAGCGTCTGTCGTCGTAGCGACGGTCGTCGTCGCGCTGTTCATGCTTGTTGCCGTGGCCATGCTTGTTGCCCTTGTCGCCTTTTTCACCTTTGTCGGCGATGGCGCAGGGGCTTGCCAGCAGGGCGCCGAGCGCCAGTGCAGCGAGGCGGGCAGGTGTCGAAATCGTCTTTTTCATAATGCTTGCCGGGAACGGTAAGGCTGGCAGTCTACGAGGCTTCGCCGCGCTTGACCAGCATTGCAGTCTGCAGGCGGACGTAAAAAGCCCCGGCAAGCAGCGTTGCCGGGGCAAGCAGCGGCATGATCAGTGCCGCCGTGAGAGAAAATCGGCGAGCGGCTTAACCGCCGACGGCACTCAGGGGCGCGATGTTTTCGCTGCGTGCCTTGTGCGGCAGCGGCTTTTCATTGAGGGTATTGATGTCGCCGCTCAGTTCGCCGCCTTCGTCGATCACCAGCTTGCCGTAGCGAATCTTGCCGCTGACGCGGCCAGTGGCGTGGATGATTAGTTGATGGCGCGCGGTCAGTTCGCCATCGAAGGTGCCGTGGATTTCGGCGATATCGATGCTGACCTTGCCGGTGAACGAGCCCTGTTCGGCGATACGGATGACACGGCTGTCCATGGTGGCCTCGACGCGCCCTTCGACGACCAGCGTATCGCAATCGAGAATCTCGGCGCCCTTGAGCTTGACGTCGGGGCCGACGATCAGGCGGGCTTCGGATGTGCTGTTCTCGGGCGCCGGCGCCGCGGCGACGGGGGCAGGCGTCGGAATGACCGGCTGCGGGGCCTCGGCCGCCTGCATGGCGGCTTTGGTGGTGAGGTCCGGAAGCGGTTGGGTCGTGATGGTGACGCCGGAAGCGGGCACAGTCCGCACGTCCTTGCGGGTGATCGTATCGTTGGGCTTGGTAAAGCTGGACTTGTTGAACATGGCGTTTCCTTTGTCGGCGCTTGAAAAATGGAAAAACAGCAGCGATAAACGTGCCAGTATTGGAAATGTTCATTGAAACAGAAGCTTGGAATCCGCTGGGTGCCGGACGCTGGGCGGCGGGTGGAGTTGGTGTCGTGAAATGGCGACAGTAATTTCTGTGTTGGCCGGGGAAGACCGCTGGCTGGTGCCGGCAGCTTGTCGGCAGAAAGCGACATGATCGTAACTATATGATTTACAATGCAGTTTCTGCAATTTGATAATCCCGGCTCCAGATTCGCATGCTGTGCTTGCGGCTGTTGCGGTCTACACTCCAATTTTTTAAAAAAACGGACTGCATGATTCGAATCTCC
>JBFZCS010000176.1:0-5489 GCA_041307825.1 Azonexaceae bacterium | reverse complement strand
AGACAGTCGCCGCAGTGCATTTCCGCTTCGCGAGTGACGAATTCGCCGGAAAGCCCTTCGTGGGTCATCAGGTAAAGCTTCTCGGTATCGGCGGCATACAGGCGGACAGCACCGGCATCCGCGCCCAGTGCGGCACGGATCCGGCTGACGAAGCCTTGGCAAAGCGCCTCGATCGGCGCCGGCGCGCTGAGAAAGGCGGTGATTTCGTAAAGGATGCCGAGTTCCTGATTGCGCTCGCCCAGGCTCCGGGTTTTCGCCACGACCCGTTCCTCCAGCGTGCTGTAGGCAGCCTGCAGATGCTCGGCCATCTGGTTGAAGCCTTGCGCCAGACCGCCGAATTCATCGTCGTTCTTGACCGCCACGCGAACCCCCAGGTCATTGTTTCCCATGCGCCGGATTCCGGCGTGCAACTCGCTGACCGGTCGAATCACCTGAGCCATGAAAAACCAGATCATCAAGACTGTACCCAGCGCCGCGAGCATGACCAGCGCCGCCTGAACCGAGCGCAGGAGGTTCGTATTCGCGGCATAGCTGTGCTCCATCGCCAGCACGAGGTCGTTGATACCCGCGACGAAGCCTTCCAGTTCGTTGTCGAAGCGATCGAGCGCCGCCTCCCGCCGCTCCCGTGCCGCACCGAGAAACTCTGCGACCATCGGACGCACCGCTTCACGCCACGAAGTCTCCACTGCGAGCAACTTCCGCTGGACATCGGCATCGCGCGGCGGCGCCATGGGTCGTGCCGGATCGCCCTGACGCAAATCGAGCAGCACTTCGTCGAAGCGTTCGAGCTCGACCTGCAATCGGCTGGCGAACGCTGCGGATTCCTGCCTGTTCTCGAGGCTGCTCGACATCAGGTGCGCCATGCGATAAGTGCGCATGCGCTGGCTGCCGGCGTCGTTGATCGCCGCCGCCACCCCTTCCAGTTGCCAGGAAAGATAGAGCGTCATGGCGATTGCCGACAGGGCCACCAGGAAAAATACGAACAGCATCCCGACGATTTTGCGGGACAGCTTGCCAGACAGGACGATCATCGGTACCTCAAATACGCCATTGCCGGCACCTTAGCGCCATGTTCCCGAAAATTGCAAGGGCATGAATCAAATGGGGAAAAATGCGCTTCCGCGGTCGCCGCAAACATCCGGCAGCGCACTCCATGCCACGGCCGGACGGGTCGCCGCCCGTGTCCACCGCCAATTTTACGGACGTGCTGCTATAGTGCCCCTTACGCTTTCTGCTGCGCGGCTTTCGGGCATCAGTTCGACTAATATTGCTTCAAATAAATATCGACCAGGGATAGACACCGATGATCAACACTCGCACGCCGTTGCAGGCGTCTGTTTTCTTCATATTGTGCCTCGTCGCCAGCGTTGTCCTGGCGCAGAACGCACCTTTGCCGACCAGTCCAACTTATATCACCGTGAACGGAAAACCGATTCCGAAGGCCCGCGCCGATCTGCTGGCCAGCACTATGCCGTCTGCACAAAAGCCACGTGATGCCGAAGCCATGCGCAGGGCATTGGGCGACGAACTTGTACGGCGCGAACTGGCGGCCCAGGAAGCGGTAAAGCGCGGGCTGGACAACCGCCCGGACGTCCAGGCGCAGATCGACATGGCGGTCCAGAACGTATTGGGCAATGCCTATTTTTCCGAGTATCTGCGGGCAAATCCGGTCAGTGACGAGTTGATCAAGCGCGAATACGAGTCGATCCGCTCTACCCTGGGTAATCGCGAATACAAGGTGCGCCATATTCTGCTGGTTTCCGCGGCTGACGCGCAGGCGATAATCGACAGGCTCGCCAAGGGCGAGAAGTTCATTGACCTGGCAAAACAATCGCAGGATCGTTCCTCCAAGGATATTGGCGGCGACCTCGGCTGGATCAACGCCGCGACCTACGTAAAACCCTTTTCCGAAGCCACGGCCAAGCTCCAGAAAAACGCACATACGCTGAAGCCGGTGCAAAGCGAGTTCGGCTGGCATGTCATCCAGCTCGACGATGTTCGCGAACTGAAGGTACCGACGTTGGCCGAAGTGAAGCCGCAGCTGGTGCAACACCTGCAGCAGCAGATCATCGAACGGCACTTGGCCGATTTGCGCGCCAAGGCAAAAATCGAATAGCCGGAAGCACGACGGGCGGTTGGCCTGTTCGTCAGGAACGCAGCGCCGGCGCCGCGCCGCTCAGCCGGCAATGCCGGTCCGTTGCATCCGGCGCCACAACGTTGTCCGGTCAATGCCGAGCAGTTGAGCGGCAACTGCCTTGCTGCCACGCGCCTTCTTGAGTGCCGCCAACAGTTCGGCGCGCATGGCGTCGGAGGCGCCGCCGTCACCCGCCCGATCCTCATCATCCGCGGCGCGCTGGCTTGGCGCCGGCTGGTCGGGCACCTCCTGACTGTATAGGAGAATATCCTGAGGCAGGCTATCTACTTCGACAATGCCTTTGTCGGCGCAGATCACACTGTGCTCCACCGCGTTTGACAACTCGCGAATGTTGCCCGGCCACGGGTAATTCATCAGCGCCTGCCAGGCGCCCTTGCTGAACTTGACCTCGGCCTTCTGGCCGCGCGCCACGAGATCCTCGAGGAAATGCTGAATCAGCACCGGAATATCCCCCACCCGGTCGCGCAGCGGAGGAATCACCAGCGGAATCACCGCGATTCGATAATAGAGATCACCGCGGAAACTGCCGCGATCGACGGCATCGCGCAGGTTGATGTTGGACGCGCTGATGAAACGCGTATCGACGGCGATGGTCTCGCTCGAGCCGACCATGTGGAAGCGGCGCTCCTCGATTGCATGCAACAGTTTGGCCTGCAAATGCACGGGAATTTCAGCGATCTCGTCGAGGAACAGCGAGCCGTGGTTGGCTGCGAGAAACTTGCCCCGGTTGCGGTCGACCGCACCGGTGAAGGCGCCTTTGGCATGCCCGAAGAACTCGGACTCCATCAAGCTCTCGGGAATCGCGGCGCAGTTGACCTCGACGAAGGGATGACCCGAGCGCCAGCTTTCCTGATGGATCAGCCGGGCAATGCAGCTCTTCCCCGTGCCGGACTCACCCTGCAGCAACACCGAGGCATCCGAGGCGGCAATCTGCCGAGCACGTTCAAACAGGCGCATCATTTCCGGGCTGCTGGTTTTCAGACCGCAGATTCCCGGCGTCTGCAATGTCGCCTCCAGGCGCCGGCGCGGGCTGACGTCACGCACCACGATGACCCGCAACTCGCTCTTGCGCGATCCGGGAAACATGCGCCGGACCGTAATCTCCAGAAAACGCACGGTCTCCCCGACAGTCACCTTTTCCTCGAAGCGCATCGGCCGGTCACTGGCGGCCGCAATTCCATACTGACTACCGGCATCGAACGCCGCGCGATTCATGCGCTTGTTCCAGTTGACCTCGCCGATATCGCTCAACATCCTCGGCAGCGAATCCTTCGCCAAACCGAACATGTCGAGAACGACCGGGTTGTGATAAACCACACCCCCATCCGGAAGTGAAATGACGACACCGTCTTCCATCAGGTCGACAACCGACTCCAACAGCTCAACAGGAATCCCTGATTGCATCATTCGCCCCCCAGTGCAACATGATGTTGCAGATTAGATACGCGTTATAAGCTTCTGATGTTTCGTGAAAATATGCCAATTTTGGTGGTAATCGAGCATGCCAGATGGGCTCTTGTGCAACATCATGCAACAGTATAGGATCAACACAGTGTCAAAAAATCAACAAGATAGCGATGGCACATAGCTTGCTTTGATGACAACCCCGCTCAACTCTGGCGGGTTTCGTTATCCGTTGCGAGCAAAGCATGGATAGAAGATAAATTTCAAAATCATTATTTGAGGAGATATCTCATGGCCGCTCTGTTTTCTGAAGACTGGATGGTTGATTTCGGCAATGCCTGGAATGACGAACCGGAATTGGGCGATGCGCTCGCCAAGATCGCTTTCAATTCGGTAATCGGCTATGGCTTCGAGGGGGAAGACAAGCCGCGTGGCGTTCTCGTCGTCGAGAATGGCTATGTGACCAAGGCAGCAGCCTATTCCGGCGAGAGCATGAACTGGGATCTGCGCGCCAGCCAGGATAGCTGGGAAAAATGGTGCAACAAGCCGCTCGGGATGCTCACTCTTGGCATCGCCTACACCTCGGGCAAACTCAAGTTCAAGGTCGGCGATTACGGCGCCATGATCAAGAACCCCGCCATGGCCGGTCCATTCATCAAGAGTTTCGGCGCCATGGGAACCGTCCCCCGCACATAATTGATCTGATAGGATTCGCCTACAAGGACAATTATTCAATGCGAAGGCCAGTGACGGTGAGGGGAAAGTCTCAATGACGCGGAAAAGCTTGGCCACATTGATGGCATTGCTGGTTTTGGTTGGTTTGCTCGGCTGGATGTTCGGCAAGAGCGACAAGGGCGCCAAACCAAATCCGGCAGTAGCCAAAGTGATGGCTCCGTCCGATGGCGAAGAAGAGTCCATGGGGCTGAGCGAGGTCGTGCAACAACGTCTCGTTACACGCACCCCGCTGGGCGGTTACATCGAGCCATTGCAGGTAATTCACCTCACTGCCCAGACCGGCGGACGAGTCGCCTACGTCGCCGGCCGCGAGGGCGTTCCGGTCATGGCGGGCCAGATCGTCGTCGGACTTGACGAGGAACGACTGATTTCCGATTACCGGGCGGCCTGGTCGCATCTGTCGAGCGAGATGTCGGGAATTCAGAACGCGCAGGTCCAGCTCTACAACAAGTTGTTCGGCCCGGCAACTTCGCCCATGGGCGGGACGCCTTTCGAGGCCTTTGATCGGACATCAATCCCGTTCTTCAACGCGGCGCGTGGCGTCGTGCCATTCATGGGCGGCCCCCCGTTGCAGACGCAGACCGATCAACAGCGTTCCTTCGCCAGCCGCAGTCAGGCCCGGAGCGAATACGAAAGGCAACAAGCGACGGTTGTCGCCTCGCAGGCCAAAATCGATGCCATCGAAGCACAGATGCGCGACCATCGCAGCATTGCGCCGCTCCAGACGATAATTCTTGCCAAGCATGTCGACGTCGGCGATACGGTACAGCCCGGCCAGAAACTGATGGATATTGCGCAGACCGACCGCCTGTTGCTCAAGGTCGAGGTACCCGCCCGCCTGGTGTCCGAATTGCGTTCGGGAATGATTGTGCCGGTTGCAATCGATGGCACCATAACGGTCGATGCCCTGGTGGATCAGATCTTTCCGGCGGCAAACAAGGAGCAGCACACGGTAACGGTGAAATTCCTGTTGCCGCCCGACGCGCCGATAGCGCCGGGCATGTTCGCTTCGGCACAACTGCCCGAACCACCGGTGGCTGGCAAGGCAGTCGAGGTGCCCGTAATCCCGGTTTCGGCAGTTACCTACCCGGGCAGCCTGCCTTCGGTATTCGTCGCCAGCC
Organism: Azonexaceae bacterium; assembly: GCA_041307825.1. GTDB lineage: Bacteria > Pseudomonadota > Gammaproteobacteria > Burkholderiales > Rhodocyclaceae > Azonexus. Next base: position 74 of record JBFZCS010000176.1, on the reverse strand, counting down.
GGGATGGCAGGGTCGAGTTGCGAGTCATACGACTCGGCGAAATGCAGGGAAATCGCGTCGCTGTTCTTTCTGGT
>JBFZCS010000175.1:0-5671 GCA_041307825.1 Azonexaceae bacterium | reverse complement strand
CATCGGTCACCTGATGGCCATGGAAGGCGATTCCATGGATCCGAAGGGCCGCTACCTTGTCGCGCTGAACAAGCTCGCCATCGACCGCTTCATTCCGGTTGGCCCGCTGCATCCGCAGAACCACCAGTTGATCGACATTTCGAACGACAAGATGCAGTTGTTGTACGACATGCCGCTGCCGCTGGGTGAGCCGCACTATGTGGTTGCCATCGAAGCCTCCAAGATCAAGCCGGGCGTTCGCTACAAGGTCGGCACCGACTCCCGCACCGACAAGCTGAGTCCCGACATGGTTCGTGCCGGCGAAGAAGTGACAACTCGCAAGGGCAACAAGGTCGAAGTCAAGGGCACGCTGATCCGGTCGCACATCACCCCGGAAATCATCGAGGCTGAAGTCGGCGACGACATCACCATCCACCTGACCAACCTCGAACGCGCCCAGGACGAAACCCACGGCTTTGCTGTCTCGACCTACAACGTTCATGCCTCGATCGAACCGGGCAAGACGGTTACCGTCAAGTTCAAGGCCGACAAGGAAGGCGTCTATCCGTACTACTGCACGGAATTCTGCTCGGCGCTGCACCTCGAAATGCAGGGTTACCTGCTGGTCAAGCCGAAGGGCTGGAAGCCGACCAAGACCTCCACCGAGGCCAAGGCCAGCTACACCGAGGCCGACTACAAGGCGACGCTGAAGAAGGTTGTCGACACCCAGGTCGTCATCGACTCCGTGGTCGGTTACATCACCAGCGTCAACTTCAAGGACTTCCCGGATGTCGTGGCCATGGTCGACGATGCAACCGACCAGTTGGGCAAAATCAAGGAAGCCAAGGGCAAGGCTGACGCCGCTGCCGCCAAGAAGGACTGGGATCAGGCCAACCTCTGGACCGAGCAGATCTGGCAATACCAGGTCAAGGCGGCCGACATCGGTCTGCGCGCCAAGACTTACCTCGAGCAGAACGGTGCCAAGGCGGTCAAGAAATAAGCATCGAACTTGATCTGACTTAAGGCAATTCACGGGGAGCGGAGTCAATCTGCTCCCCGTCTCACTTTCTGGAAGGAATAACCATGAAATTTGTAATGACTCTGATTGCCGCCGCGCTTGTCGCCTCACCCGCATTTGCCGCGCTCGATGGCGCCAAGCTGTATGCGGAGAAAACCTGCAACGCCTGCCACGGCCCCAAGGCTGACAAGCCGCTGATGCCCAACTACCCGAAGCTGGCCGGGCAGAATGCCGCGTATGCCGAGCAGCAGATGAAGGACATCAAGAGCGGCGCGCGCAACAACGGCCAGACCGCCGCCATGAAGGGCGTCATGCATCTGGTGAATGACGCGGAAATCAAGGCGATCTCCGAGTACCTGGCCAAGCTGAAGTAAGCGGAAGAAGCCGGCCATGCCGGCCCCTGACGCACATCAAGGAATGCTGATATGGCTCGCAGGATAATGCCACCGGTGTCCTGATCAACCTGTTCTTAAGGAAATCCAACATGAAAAAATCGCTACTTTTGATCGGCCTGCTCAGCGCAGGCGTCGCTTTTGCCGGCCCGCCGGCCCCGAAAACTCAGGGGATCGAAGGCAAGGACTACAAGTGGAACGCCCAGGAAGGCGAAAAGATCGAGGCGCTCAAGCTCAAGGGTGACAAGAAGCGCGGCGAGGAAGCCTATGAAGTCTGCGGCGCCTGCCACCTGCCCTCCGGCGCCGGTCGTCCCGACGGCACCTTCCCGCAGCTCGCCGGCCAGCACACCACCGTGCTGATCAAGCAGATGGCCGACATCCGTGCCGGCCTGCGCGACAACCCGACCATGTACCCGTTCGCCGCCACCCTGACCGATCCGCAGGAACTGGCCGATGTCTCGGCCTACATCGAAGGCCTGTGCATCCCGGCCGAGCACGGCAAGTACGACGGCGCCGATGCCGCCATGCAGGTCGCAAAGGGCAAGGAACTGTACGAGAAGCAGTGCCTGGAATGCCACGGCAAGACCGGTGAAGGCGTCAAGGACAAGTTCTACCCGGTGATCGCCGGCCAGCACTACAAGTACCTGCTGCGCCAGATGACCGAGATCCGCGACGGCCACCGCCGCAACGCCAACCCGGACATGGTCAAGGTCATCAAGCCCTACACCAACGACCAGCTGGTGGCGATTTCCGCCTTCCAGTCCAGCCTGGTGATGCCGGGCGCGATGTGCAAGCCGAAGGCCGGCGCTGCCAAGAAGAAGTAAGATCGCAGTATGCGTCCGTTTGCCTCCCTTCCGGCGGGCGGACGCCCTTTCATCAGGCATCGCAGAATGCCTTCCAACTACATGAAAGACAGAGAGTAGCGCCATGGAAAAGCAGAACAGGATCGTCGCCGGGCTCACCTTCATTTCACTGGTCGCGCTGGTTGCCGCCTACTTCGCCCCGATCTGGTGGGTTTCGCTGACCGCCCCGAACTATCCGCCCGATGCCTTCCCCGACGGCATCCGCATCCATTTCCATTTCGACGGTGTCTATAACGGCTGCAAGGCGGCCGGCAAAGGCACGCGCATGGCCGGCGAGATCATCCAGAAGGACCTCGGCCACGATGACGAACGCTACAACCCGATCACCGACGCCAAGAAGGACCTCAACAAGGATGCCGAGGGTCTCGACTGCGTCCATGAAATGAATACCATCAACCACTACGTCGGCATGTACCCGATCGCGACCGGCGCACCGGTCGAAAAGCCGCTGGCCAAATTCTTCTTCGGCTTCTTTGCCGTCATGATGCTGGCTTTCACCATGGCCAGGAAAAAGCCGCGTTTAATCGTGTTGACCGCAGGCTTTGTTGCAGTTGCCGCCTGGATGATCGTCGACCAGTTTGTCCTCGGCAATCTCGAGAGCCACGTCCAGGCCTACATGAAAGAATCGGGAACCTTCTTCAAGGACATGGACCGGATCAAGGTCTGGGGTGACAACGTACGCAATATCTCGATGGCCGTTATTTTCGGGCTGATCCTCGTCATGGGCATCGTCATCGCCGGCGTCGCCAAAATCCGTCCCTTCCAGCTGTTGCTCGCCCTGGTGCCAGCCCTGCTGCCCATCTTCTTCGTCATCACCTACGCCGGCTGGCTGTGGTTCTTCGGCCACAACATGCACCCGTGGGGCGCCTTCACCGTCAAGCCCTTCATGCCCACAGTATTCGGCGAGGGCAAGGTCGCCCAATTCTCGACCTTCTCCTACCCGTACTGGGGCTTCGGTCTGCTGGTGATCATCTTCATCTGCATGATGCTGGCGCTGCTGATCCGCCGCAAGCAACTGCGTGAAGGCAAGGCCGAGTAGGCTCTCCGTGCATCCCCCGCCAAAATTGTCCGGGGGAGCGCTGGCCATCGCGCTCCTGCTGGTCTGCCCCAACGGCATTTCCGAGACGGAACGCGGCTCGAATGCCGACATGAGCAACGCCCCGAGAGTAACGATCGACCGCCCCAAGCCGACTTTCATGCTGATGGAACGCGACAAGCGAGTCCATGGCCTCAAACCCTTCCAGGATCTCGTCGACAAGGCGCCCGCCGGCTCGGTACTCAAGCCACCGCCCGGGCATTACGCAGGACCGGTAGTCATCAACAAGCCGCTGACCATCGACGGCGGCGGCAAGGTCATCATCGATGCCGGCGACAAGGGCACGGTGATGGCCCTGAATGCGAGCAATTCGGTGCTGCGCGGTCTCCACCTGACCGGCTCCGGCGATTCGCATGACACCGACGACTCCTGCCTCGACGTGCGTGGCAACAACAACCTGATCGAGGATCTGAAGATCGATAACTGCCTGTTCGGCATCGATCTCAAGCAATCCAGTGACAACATTGTCCGGCGCAACAAGATCCGCTCGAAGGATCTCGACCTCGGGGTCCGTGGCGACGGCTTACGCCTCTGGTACAGCAACAACAACCTGATCGAGAAGAACGAGATCATCGACTCGCGCGACATGGTGGCCTGGTACGCCCACAAGAACACCTTTCGCGAAAATATCGGCCGCCGCAGCCGCTACTCGATCCACTTCATGTTCGCCAACGACAATATCGTCGAGCGCAACGCATTCTATGACAACGCGGTTGGCATCTATTTCATGTACACCGAGGGCGGCGTCGCGCGCAACAACATCATTTCGCACGCGACCGGCGCCACCGGCATGGGCATCGGCTTCAAGGAAGCCTCCGGCGCCATCATCGAGAACAACGAGATCATCTATTGCGGCATCGGCATCGGCTCCGACCTCTCGCCGTTCCAGCCGGACAGCACGATCGAGGTGCGCGGCAACCGCTTTGCCTATAATGGGATCGGCATCATGTTCAACAGCGAAACCGGCGGCAACAACTTGACCGACAACATCTTCGAGGGGAACCTGACCCAGGTCAGCTACGGCGGCCACGGCGACAACGATAACAACGCCAAGAACGTCTGGAGCGGCAATTACTGGGACGACTACCAGGGTTTCGACCGCAACGGTGACGGCATTGGCGACCGTACCCACGAACTCTATTCCTACGCCGACCAGATCTGGATCGAGTTGCCCATGGCCCGCTTTTTCCGCAGTTCGCCGGTCATGGAACTCCTCGATTTCCTCGAGCGCCTGGCCCCCTTCTCGAAGCCCGACCTGATTCTGCGTGATGAAAAGCCGCGCTTCATCAAGCCCGAACGGGTAGCGCAATCATGAGCGATAACGGCAGCGACAACGCCAGCAAGCCGGCGGCAAACCGGACGCCCCCGCTGTCCAAGGCCAAGCGGCAGAGCAACCGCCGCCGTTTCCTGCGCACCGCCCTGCTTACCGGCGGCGTGTTGGGCGCGGCGTTGTCCGGGTTCCTGCCACTGATCTACTCGCAGAAGAAGCGCCTGCGTCCGCCCGGCGCCCTCGACGAACGGGATCTCCTTTCCAGTTGCATCAAGTGCGGCCAATGCGTCCAGGTCTGCCCGGTTTCAGCGATCAAGCTGGCCGACCTGATCGACGGCATGGGGGTCGGCGTCCCGTACATCGATGCCCGGCAGCAGGCCTGCGATTTCTCCTGCGACGCCGTGCAATGTATTCTCGCTTGCCCGACCGGTTCGCTGACCTACCACAAGCCGGAATTCCTTGGGGTACGTCCGGGCGCAGCACTGGCGGCGAAGCCGATCCTGCTGGCCAAAGAGAAGGATGCCGAGCCGACTCTCAACCTGAACGAGCGCATCGGCCTCGCCCGCCTGACCCGCCCGGAAGCCTGCCTGGCGATCCAGGGCAAGGGCTTCAAGGGACAGACGCGCGGCCCGGATTTCAAGGGCATGATGCGCTACATGGATGTCGATCGCTGGAAGCCGATCAGAATCGCCGACCACCCCTACGACGTACCCGAATGCGATCTCTGCGTTCGCGAATGCCCGATCAAGGGCGCCATCTCGATCGAAACCGTCTTCGCCCCGGACGGCAGCAAGCGCAAGTCGCCGGTGGTGCACGAACCCTGCGTCGGTTGCGGCGTCTGCGAAATGGTCTGTCCGGTGGAGCCCGCTGCCATCACCATCGAAGCCCGCGAGGTCTGGAAAACATGACCAAAGGAAATCCCCAGGGATGAGCGCTCTCCTGAAGCGTCGATTCGTCGACCAGATCAAGGTGATGTTCGGCTGGGAGCCGACCAAGCCGACGGAAACCAGCCCGGCCGCCCAGAAAATTCACTTCTACAAGAAGGGCAATCGC
>JBFZCS010000174.1:0-7396 GCA_041307825.1 Azonexaceae bacterium | reverse complement strand
CTCGTCGCGCGCCAAGGCACCGGTCGGCAGCAGGTCAACGAGGCGCATCCGGCCACTGGTCAGCGTACCGGTCTTGTCGAAAACGAAATGCGTCGCCCGCGCCAGCGTCTCGATGGCGTGTCCGCGCGTCACCAGCAGGCCATCCTTGGCCAGCGCACCGGCCGCCACGGTCAGCGCGATCGGCGTCGCCAGCGACAGCGCGCACGGGCAGGTGACGACCAACACCGAGACTGTGATCCACAAGGCCTTCGACGGGTCGACCAGAGTCCAGCCGATGGCGACTGCAATCGCCACCACGAGCAGCGCGGCGACGAAATAGCTGGCGATGCGATCGGCCAGTTCGACGATGCGCGGCTTTTCGGTGGCAGCGCGCTCCATCAGGTGAATGATCGCCGACAGCCGCGTTCCCTCGCCAACCTGTTCGATGCGCACGACCAGCGGACTTTCCGCGTTCAGCGAGCCGCCGGTCACCAGACTGCCGGGGGTCTTTTGCACCAGCCGGCTCTCGCCGGTCAGCAGCGCCTCGTTGGCCGAACTTGCACCCTCGATCACCTTGCCGTCGGCCGGTACGATATCGCCAGGCCGCACCAGCACGACGTCACCGGGATGCAGGTCGGCGACCACGCGCTGCTCGGTGCTGCGGTCGACCGGGAAATTGGGCATGATCTGGGCAAACGCCGGCAGCAGCTTGGCCAGCGCCTCGGTGACGCTGACTGCCTTCTGGCGTGCCGTCATCTCGAGGAAACGGCCGCCAAGCAAAAAGAAGACGAACATGGTGACCGAATCGAAGTACACCTCGCCATGTCCGGTCAGCGTCGCCCAGCAACTCGCCACGAAGGCGGCGCCGACGCCGAGCGCCACCGGCACGTCCATGCCAACGCGGCGCAGTTTGAGATCGCGCCAGGCATTGCGGAAGAATGGCGATGAGGAATAGAAGACCACCGGCAGGGTGAGCAGCAGGCTGGCCCAGCGCATCAGGCTCTCGATATCGGCCGTCATGTCGCCGTCGGCGATGTACACCGGATAGGCATACATCATCACCTGCATCATGCCGAAGCCGGCAACCCACAGGCGCCACAGCGCATCGCGCCGTTCCTTGCGCGAAATTTCCTCGTTCTTCGCCGCGTCGTAGGGATAGGCACGGTAGCCAATGGCGGCGATCGCGGCCAGGATGTCGGACAGCTTGACCCGTGTATTGTCCCAGCGCACCCGGGCGCGGCGCGTCGCATAATTGATGTCGACCGCCGTCACCCCCGGCAATTTGCCGACATGCTGCTCGTTGAGCCAGATGCAGGCGGCGCAGGTGATCCCCTCGAGCAGCAGCGAAGCTTCGCGCTCGTTCTGGCTCAGCAACTTGACGAAGCTTTTCTGGAAATCCGCATGATCGTACAACGCCAGTTGCTCGAGTATGGCCGGCATGGCCTCGCGCGGCGACTCGGGCAATGAGTCGCGGCTGCGGTAATAATCCTCAAGTCCGTTGGCGACAATCGACTGCGCCACCGCCTGGCAACCGTAACAGCACATCGCACGCGCCTCGCCGCCGATGTCGACCGACAGATCGAGATCCTCGGGAATCGGCTGGCCGCAGTGATAACAGGACGCTTCAGGCATGCAATGAAAAAAGGCGCCGAAGCGCCTTTCTGGTTTGGGGCGGAGCCGAAGTATAGATTATTTGGCCCCCATCCGGATGGCGCCATCCAGGCGGATCACCTCGCCGTTCAGATACGCATTTTCGGCGATGTGCCTGACCAGCCCGGCGAATTCGGAAGGTTTGCCCATGCGTGACGGGAACGGCACCATCTTGCCAAGCGCTTCCTGAACCTCCGGCGCCATGCCGAGCAGCATCGGCGTTTCCATGATGCCCGGCGCGATGGTCACGCAGCGGATTCCGCTTCTGGCGAGTTCGCGCGCCACCGGCAGGGTCAGGGCGACAATGCCGCCCTTCGAGGCAGCATAGGCCGCCTGCCCCAACTGGCCCTCGAACGCGGCAACGGAAGCGGTATTGACGATCACGCCGCGCTCGCCGCCGGCATCCGGCTCGCCCTTCAGCATCGCCTCGGCAGCCAGCCGGATCATGTTGAAGGTGCCGACCAGGTTGATGTTGATCGTCCGGGCAAAGCTTCCCAGCTTGTGCGGCCCGTCACGACCGATCACCTTTTCGGCCGGCGCCACGCCGGCGCAGTTGACCAGCCCCTGCAAACCGCCGAATGCGGAAATCGCCCTATTTACGGCGTTGACCGCGCTAGCCTCGTCCGCCACATCGGTTTCGACGAAACGAGCGTTGGCGCCGAGTTCCGCCACCAGATTTTCGCCGGCCTCCCGGTTCACGTCGGCGAGAACCACCTTTGCGCCGGCTTCGACCAGCATTTGCGCAGTCGCCGCGCCAAGACCTGAACTGGCGCCCGTGACCAGAAAAACCTTGCCCTTGATTTCCATCCTCTCCCTCCAGAACCCCTGCTTTCCTGCCACCCGGCCCCCCTCGAAGGCCATGGGGAGAACCGGCGCAAATATTAACCTGACTACAAGACCCGAAACCCCGGCTCCCCGCCGCGCAAACAAATTTTTCTAGTACCATGTACTATACAATTAAAATTTAGTGTAGTATTTATGTACTATTAAATTTACCAGACCCTGCCTGATTCAATTACGCCATGAACCCCATCAAAAATCTCCAAGCCCGCCCGATCCGCGTCATGCTGGTCGATGATCTCCTGATTGTGTCGTGGGGACTCGAAATGCTGGTGCAAAGCAGAAATCCGCGCATGGAACTGGCCGGTTCGGCGACCGACGCCGCTGGCGGCAGCGCGATCATTTACGAAACCCCGGTCGATGTCATCGTGATCGACCTCGATGGCGATATTGGCGTCGATTCCATCGCCGAGCTATGCTCGATTTCACCGGCGCGCGTGCTGGCGCTGACCGGCTCGCGGGATGTATCCCTGCATGACAGCGCAATCCTGGCCGGCGCCCGTGGCGTCGTCGCCAAGAGCGAGCCGGTCGAGTCCCTGCTCAAGGCCATCGAAAAGGTACATGAAGGCGAGTTCTGGATCGACCGCGCCGCGACCAGCCGGATTTTTTTGCATCTGGCCCAAAAAACCAAGGTCGAATACGAGACGCCGGACCAGCGCCGGGTCGCCAGCCTGACCCCGCGCGAACGGCAGACCGTAGCGGAAATCAGCAAGGATGCCGCGGCCAGCGGCAAGCTGATCGCGCAACGGTTGAACATCAGCGAAAACACCCTGCGCAATCATCTCAGTTCGATCTACACCAAACTCGGCATCTCCAGCCGCCTCGAACTGTTCGCCTTCGCCAAGCTGCATGTGATCTCCGCCAAAGCCTGATTGAATCGGCGATTCCGGCGGGCAAGCCAGTCGCAGGATGATGATTGACCAGGCATCCGTTCCGCAGGGATACTCGCGCCTGTTCTACTGGACTTTTCATTCAATTCTCTTTGCGAGGGGGGTCGCATGGACGAATCCGTAAATCTGGCGGCATGGGTCGTCTGGGGTGGCTTCGGGCTGGCCCTGGTTCTCGGCTTTGTCGCCGCGCGGACGAATTTCTGCACCATGGGTGCAATTTCCGACGTGGTGAACATGGAGCACTGGGGCCGCGTGCGCATGTGGCTGCTCGCCATTGCCGTCGCCATGATCGGCACCAACCTGTTGTACTACGTCGACCTGATCGATCTGTCGAAATCGATTTATCAACGCCCTTCCCTGCCGTGGCTGTCGATGCTGGTCGGCGGCGCCCTGTTCGGTGTCGGCATGACCCTGGCCGGCGGCTGCGCCAACAAGAACCTGTTGCGCCTCGGCGGCGGCAGCTTGCGTTCGCTGGTCGTCCTGGTCTTCGTTGCCATTTCCGCCTACATGACACTGAAAGGCTTGTTCGGCCAGTGGCGTTCCAGCATTCTCGACCCTATAGCGATCGACCTCTCCGGACTCGGCATGCAAGGCCAGAGTCTTTCCCATCTGCTCGCCGCCCTGACCGGCCTGCCGGCGAAGAGCGCATTGCTCGCCGCGACAGCGGTCGTTGCACTCTGCCTGCTGATCTTCGTGTTCAAGGACAAGCGTTTCCGGGCGACCGGCGAACAGGTGGTCGGCGGCGTGATACTGGGGTTGATCATCACCGCCGGCTGGTACCTCACCGGCCACATCGGCTTCGCCGAGAATCCGGAGACGCTGGAACTGACCTTTTTCGGAACCAATTCCCGCACGCTGGAATCGATGAGCTTCGTGGCGCCCGTGGCCTACACGCTGGAACTGTTGATGCTGTGGACCGACAAATCCCTGCGCCTCACCTTCGGTGTCGCCACCGTCCTCGGCGTCACGCTGGGTTCGCTCATCTACGCCCTTGGCGCGCGCAAGTTCCGCTGGGAGGGCTTTGCCTCGGTCGAAGACCTTGGCAACCACATCGTCGGCGGCCTGCTGATGGGCTTCGGTGGTGTCACCGCCATGGGTTGCACGATCGGCCAGGGCATGAGCGGCATTTCGACGCTGGCCATCGGTTCCTTCATTGCCCTGGCCGGCATTGTCGCCGGGTCGGTGGCGACAATGAAGTGGCAGCAGCGCTGAGGCCGCCCGACACGCCTGACCTCGAAGCTCCCGGTAGCCGCTAAAGGCTTTTGTAGGTCAGGAATACGCGCGTCTTGGGCAAGCCCAGGCTGAGGAATAGGCGCTCGGCCGCCTTGCTTGCCGATTCCGGCCCGGCGATATACATATCGCCGTCCGTGATCTCCGGGTGCTCGTTGATTATTCCCTTGAGCATCTTCAGAAAGGCTTCTTCGCGCAATTGGGTAAGGTGCGACAAGTCATGCCCGGCGACCAGCTTCGTGTAGCGGAAATTATCCAGCGCATCCGCCCAGGCGCGGGGAATATTGGGCACGTATATGCTGCTGTCGGTCGACCCGATCCAGTACAGATTGATCGCCTGAGAGTGCTCCAGTGACATGGCATGCTTGATCAGGCTCTTGATCGGCGCGAATCCCATGTCGAAGGCGAAGAAGTAAAGCGGTCGCGTGATCTTTTCCTGCAGGATGCACTCGCCCTTGGGCCCTTCGATATCGACAACCTCATTGGTCTTGAGCCGTTCGAAGAGATAATCCGAAAACAGGTTTCCTGGCAGGCGGCGCACATGGAACAGGACAGTGCGCTCGTCGCATGGGCAACTGGCGATTGGCAACTCGGCCGTGAATGACTTGCCCAGCGTCAGGGTCACATATTGCCCGGCCAGAAAGCGCAACCGTTTCGAGTGCGGCGTCTGCAGGAGCAGCAACGCCACATCCTGATTGACGAAGGTGATCGATTTCACCTTCGCGGCAATCTCCTGGAACGGAATGTCCTGCACACCGCCCGCCACCGGCGCCTCGATTTCGACATCGGTCACCGCGGTATTGGAACAGAGCAGCACATAACCCTGGATCTTCTCCGCCTCGCTCAGGGCGAAATCATGGTGACGCGTCTTCTTGACCTGCCCGGAAACGATTTTCGCCTTGCACAAGCCACAATTGCCGCCACTGCAACCATAGTTGAGCGGGACACCCGAACGCAGCGCGCCTTCAAGCAGGCTGTCCGAGCCCTCGATGAAGAAATCGTGGCCACTGGGCTGCACCGTGACATGAGCCGCCATCACGCGCAAGATATTGTCCCGCACCGCCAGCGGATTGGGGTAATCCGGCGCCAACGCAGCCCGGGCTTCATTTCCGATCCAGTCGATCAGGCCATTTATTGAACACTTGGCATCGCCATCCGGTTCCTTGCACACCTCGCCCAGCCGGTCACGCAAGCGGTCGAGCAAATGTTTGAACTGTTTGACCCGAATCTGGCTGATCGCAAGTTCCTTGCTCAGTTCGGTCACCCGCGTGGCGAGGGTTTCGACATCCGGCATGGCGCGCTCGAAGATGCGCTTGCCAAAAGCCTTTTCCCTGATCTGCACCACCCGTTTGTATTCTACGTCGTTTTCGAGCTGCGCCTTGGGGTAGGCCAGCAACAGATCATCGATGCTGACCATGCCATCAAAGGCATGCAGATCACCCTGCTGGATCTTTTTCTGCAACTCGCTGCGAATTACGCCAATCAGGCGTGCCGCGCGGGACAGCGTGATCAACTGAGTCCGATCGGACATGGCAACCTCCCTGATACGCGAACTTAGGCGCTCAAGTCAGCGCAAAGCCGCCGTTCATGATAATGGTTTGGCAATCTGGCGCAGCGCACTGCTGATTTCCCCGGCGCTCGCCGGCCTGACCAGGCGCGCAATTTCCTGCCCGCCGACCATGAATATCAGCGTCGGCCACAGCTTGACGCGAAACGACCGGCCCAGCGGACGTCCCGGGCCGTCCTCGACCTTGAGATGACGCAGCGCTGGAAAATCGGCCATTGCACTCTCGATCAGCGGCTGTGCCGCCATGCAATGACCGCACCAGGAGGTGCCGAATTCGATGACCACCGGCTCCGCCAGCAAATCGACCTCGGCGCGCGTTGTCTGGGTTGCTTCGTAGGTTTTGTTCATTGTCCGACCCTGTCTCCGTTACCCGAAACATTACCCGCATATCGCCCGGTGAACAAGCATCCGGACTGAAAATCGCGGACGAAAAAAATCCCGGGGCGTCGATCAGGACGGCATTCCGGGACTGCAATCTGGTGCCGGAGATAGGAGTCGAACCTACGACCTTCGCATTACGAATGCGCTGCTCTACCAACTGAGCTACACCGGCACACCTGTTCGGCAAACCAAACAGAGGCGCGGATCATAACCAGATTTCCCGTGCTTGTGAAGACCAGGCGACGCCGGCAAGCACCCTGCACAGCGTACAATCACGGCTATTTCAGACCCTTTCTGGCAACGTCGGCAACCCATGAATCTTCTTCGCGCCCTGTTGACGGTCAGCGGCATGACGCTGCTCTCGCGCATTCTCGGCTTCGTTCGCGATTTCGTGATCGCCCGCACCTTCGGCGCCGGTCTGGCGACCGATGCCTTTTTCGTCGCCTTCAAGCTGCCCAACCTGCTGCGCCGGATGTTCGCCGAGGGCGCGTTCTCGCAGGCCTTCGTGCCGATTCTCGGCGAATACAAGAACAAGCGCGGCGATCAGGAAACGCTGCTGCTGATCGATCACGTGACCAGCATCCTGGCGCTGGCGCTGTTCGCCGTCACCGCCATCGGCGTCGCCGCCGCGCCGCTGCTGGTCTGGATTTCCGCCCCCGGCTTCGCCGCCGACGTGAGCAAGTTCGAACTGACCGTCGCGCTTACCCGCATCACCTTCCCCTACATCTTCTTCATGTCGCTGGTCGCGCTCGCCGGCGGCATCCTCAACACCATGAGCCGCTTCGCGCTGCCTGCTTTCACGCCGGTCCTGCTCAATGTCGCCTTCATCGGCATGGCCTTGTTCGCCGTGCCCTACTTC
>JBFZCS010000173.1:0-9046 GCA_041307825.1 Azonexaceae bacterium | reverse complement strand
CCCGGCCCGCAGCCAATCGCGCTGCAACGACTCGGCGCGCTGGCCGGCTGGCATCACGCCGCGCCCTTCATGGTCGGCATCGATGGCGAATGGGGCACCTGGTACGCCTATCGGGCAGTCGTGCTGGCCGATACCCATTTTGCGCCTTCGCCAGCGGTCGACCGCGCCCCGTCCGCGAGGGATACCGTTCCCGGCAGCACCAGGAACATAAAGGAAGTCCCCTTGGGGGACAGCAGCCCCTGCGTCGCGTGCCAGGACAAGCCGTGCGTCGCCGCCTGCCCCGCTTCAGCCATGGCCGGCGGCGTGTTTTCGCTGCAGAAATGCGTCGCCTGGCGCAAGCAGGATGGCTCGACATGCGCCCTCACCTGCCTGGCGCGGGTTGCCTGCCCGGTCGGTAGCGATCATCGCTATTGCACCGAACAACTGGCCCATACCTATTCGATTTCGCTGCAGACAATCAGGGAACATTATTGAATGAGCAACACGACGAAATTCATGTTCCAGCGCATCAAGCATTTCGTCGGCTTCCCGGCGAGCGGGCATCACCTGAGCGAGCAACTGGTCGCGACGCTCGGCGGCGTGATCAGCATCAGTCTGGTGATTCTGGTCACCCGCGCCCTCGTGGGCGAGCAGGCAGCCCTTGTCATCGTGCCCTCGCTCGGCGCCTCGGCGGTCCTCATCTTCGCCGCGCCGCACAGCCCCTTCGCCCAGCCGTGGGCGGTATTGGGCGGACACCTCCTGTCGGCGCTGGTCGGCGTCGCCTGCTGGCAGCTGGTGCCCAATGCGACGCTGGCGGCCGGCCTCGCCGTCGGCCTGGCGATCGGCATCATGCACCTGGCGCGCTGCCTGCACCCGCCGGGCGGCGCGACGGCGCTGGCGGCGGTGATCGGCGGCGCCGCCGTTCATGATCTGGGCGTTCACTACTCGCTGAATCCGATCGCGATCAATTCCGCGATCATCCTGATCGTCGGCGTCGTTTTCAACTATGCCTTCGCCTGGCGGCGCTACCCGGCGAGCCTGATGCGCTACCGCGGATCGGCAGTCGCGAAAGGGACCGCCTGGCCGAGGATTTCCGAGGATCATGTCAGCGCGGCGATGGACCACCTGAACGTGGTCATCGACGTCGACCCGAAGGAATTGCGCGAAATCATCCGGCAAACGCTGGCCGTCGCCCAGAGACAGAAAGACGCCGAACTGCCTGACGTCAAGCTGGGCCATTATTACTGCAACGACCGTCCGGGCCAGCAGTGGTCGGTTCGTCAGATCATCGACGAGCGCCGCTCGGACAACCCGGAATTCGACCTCGTGATCTACAAGGTCGTCGATGGCATGAGCCTGAACCGCACGGGAAGCTGCACGCGCACCGAGTTCGCCCGCTGGGTGGGCAGCGAACTGCAGCCGCGCGAAAGGAAGCCCTGACTCAGCCGACCGGGCGCGCGTCGGCCAGCGCCACCCAGCCGCGAATGACGCGGTAGCCGACCCACAGGCCGAGAATCGCGATCAGGATCCAGGCGATGGGAATGCCGATGATGGTGACGATCAGCAGGCCATAGACCACCAGCCACAACAAGGTGAACCAGAAGGTGCGGATCTGCCAGCGGAAATGGCTTTCCAGCCAGGTGCCATTGACGTCGCTGCGCTTAAGGTAATTCAGGAAGACGGCGATCAGCGATGGCAGGCCAAAGACGAAGCCGCCGGCGACGGTCGCCGCGGAGGTCACGCCGACCAGCACGGCGATGGCGTGCAGGCCGTAGATGATGTGGGTCAGCTGCACCAGCGAAGGACGAACGGCTTGCGGATCGACGGCGGGAAGAGATTCTTGCATCACGGCTCCGGAAGAATTTTTTGCATCAGCAGGGCATGCCCGGCGGCAGGGTCGAGCACATAGGGAGCATAACCCGCGCGCGCGTAGGACGCCATCGCCCGCGTATTGCCCGAAAGGATTTCCAGCGTCAGCTTGCAGCAGCCGAGCTGGCGCGCCCGTTGCTCGGCCCATTGCAGCAGCGCCTGGCCGATGCCCTGCCTGCGCGCATCGGCATGGACGACGATGTCGTGAATGTTAAGCAGCGGCCGGGCGGCGAAGGTAGAAAAGCCGGTGAAGCAGTTGATCAGGCCGACCGCCTTTTCGCCCCGCCAGGCCAGTGCGCCGTGAAAGGTCGGCAGGCGCTTCAATTCATCGACCAGATGTGTTCTCGCATAAGCGGAGAGTCCTTCGCCACCACCCATGGGGTCGCGGGCGTAGTGATCGAGCAGGTCGAGCCAGGCGGTGAAATTTGCCTCGTTTTGGAGGTGGACCGCAGTAATGCGCAGGGTCACAGCCCCAAATCGCCCCACATCGCATCGACGCGATTTTTCACGCCGTCGTCCATGACAATCGGCCGCCCCCACTCGCGGCTGGTTTCGCCCGGCCACTTATTGGTCGCATCCAGCCCCATCTTGGAACCGAGGCCGGCGACCGGCGAGGCGAAATCGAGGTAGTCGATCGGCGTGTTGTCGACCAGCGTCGTATCGCGCGTCGCGTCCATGCGCGTCGTCATCGCCCAGACCACTTCCTTCCAGTCGCGGATGTCGATGTCGTCGTCCACGACGATGATCGTCTTGGTGTACATGAACTGGCGCAGGAAGCTCCAGATGCCGAACATGATGCGTTTGGCGTGGCCGGGGTACTGTTTCTTGATGCTGACGATGGCCATCCGGTACGAGCAGCCTTCCGGCGGCAGGTAGAAATCGGCGATTTCCGGGTACTGCTTCTGGAGCAGCGGCACGAACACTTCGTTGAGCGCGACGCCGAGCACGGCCGGCTCGTCGGGCGGCTTGCCGGTGTAGGTGCTGTGGTAGATCGGATCGCGGCGCATGGTGATGCGCTCGATGGTGAACACCGGAAATTCGGCCTGCTCGTTGTAGTAACCGGTGTGGTCGCCGTACGGCCCTTCGAGCGCTATCTCGCCGGGGTGGATGACGCCTTCGAGGACGATTTCGGCCGAAGCTGGCACCTGCAGCGCCGAGCCGAGACACTTGATTAGCTCCGTTTTGCCGCCGCGCAGTAACCCGGCAAACTGGTATTCGGACAGCGAATCCGGTACCGGCGTCACGGCGCCGAGGATGGTCGCCGGATCGCAGCCGAGGACGACGGCCACTGGGAACGGTTGCCCGGGATTGGCCAGTTGATGCTCGCGGAAATCCAGCGCCCCGCCGCGATGGGCCAGCCAGCGCATGATCACCTTGTTCGGCCCCAACACCTGCTGGCGATAGATGCCGAGGTTCTGCCGGTTCTTGTGCGGCCCCTTCGTGACGACCAGACCCCAGGTAATCAGCGGTGCGATGTCGCCCGGCCAACAGTGCTGGATCGGCAGCTTGGAAAGATCGACATCCTTGCCCTCCCAGACCACTTCCTGGCAAGGCGCGCTCGACACCGTTTTCGGCGCCATGTTCATGACCTGCTTGAGGATCGGCAGCTTGTCCCAGGCGTCTTTCAAGCCTTTGGGCGGTTCCGGCTCCTTGAGGTAGGCGAGCAGCTTGCCGACTTCGCGCAGGGCCTGCACCGACTCCTCGCCCATGCCCAGCGCCACCCGCTGCGGCGTGCCGAACAGGTTGGCGAGCACTGGAATGGTGTGCCCCCTGGGTTTCTCGAACAGGATGGCCGGGCCGGCGGCACGCAGCACGCGATCGCAGATCTCGGTCATTTCGAGGCGGGTATCGACCTCGACGCCGACGCGTTTCAGTTCGCCGGTCTTCTCCAGCTGCGACATGAAGTCGCGCAGGTCGTGGTATTTCATCGGGTCCGGAAGGAAAAGTGGCAGGCGACGCAGGCCGTGGTCAGATTGGGCAGCAGGGCCAGCGCCTTGTCGCGGTCGCTGGTTCTGGCAGCCGCGGCGAACTCGCTGGCCGCCTGATGGCCATCCATGCCGATGCCATGCATGGCCGGCGGCATGTGCGGGCCGGGACGCGCCTGGAAGGGCTTGTCGCGATGCTTGCCCATGGCCGACCGGCCGAGTTTGCTTTCGGCGACCTCGCCGGCTTCCATGACCTTGCCGGTTGCCATCAGCGCCAGGATTTCGTTGACCGCCAGCAGGTTGTCGAGCATTTCC
The DNA here is from genome assembly GCA_041307825.1 of Azonexaceae bacterium. Lineage (GTDB taxonomy): Bacteria > Pseudomonadota > Gammaproteobacteria > Burkholderiales > Rhodocyclaceae > Azonexus. The sequence goes on along the minus strand of JBFZCS010000173.1, from coordinate 4,958 downwards.
TCGCGCAATGCTTCCTGGGCCGGCGGCGGCAGCCTGACCAGCTGACGCGCATCTTCGGCGTGCGCTGGTCCCGCAACGCCCGCAGTCACGGTCGACGCCAAGAAAAGGGCAGAAATCAGTGCTTTCATCCAAAACTCCTTCCGGAAACCAGAAAATCGATGACGATGCCGGCGAAGATCGCCGCACCGACCCAGTTGTTATGCAAAAACGCCTTGAAGCAGGCCATCCGCTCGCGGCCACGTATCCACGTGTAATGCACACCCATGATGCCGGCGGCGACAGCCAGCCCGGCGTAGAAGGCCCAGCCGAGATGCAGCGTGAAGCCAATCCAGCCGATGATGGCCAGGGCTGCGGCATAGGACGCCATCACCGCCGCCACGTCGAAGCGCCCGAAGGTGATGGCCGATGTCTTGATGCCGATTTTCAGGTCGTCGTCGCGGTCGACCATGGCGTATTCGGTGTCGTAGGCGACCGCCCAGAAAACATTGGCGAGCAGCAGCCACCAGGCTTCGGCCGGCACCTCGCCGAGATGCGCCGCGTAGGCCATCGGGATGCCGAAGCCAAAGGCGACGCCGAGATAGGCCTGCGGAATGGCGAAGAAGCGCTTGGTGAAGGGGTAGCTGGCGGCAAGGAAGAGCGCCGGCACCGACATCCAGATCACCAGCGGGTTGCCGAGCATCAGGACCAGCGCAAAGGCGCACAGCGAGAGGGCGGCGAAGAGAGCGAGTGCTTCCTTCGTCGTCACCCTGCCGGCGGTCAGCGGGCGCTCTTTCGTGCGCTCGACATGCCTGTCGAAATCGCGGTCGGCATAATCGTTGATGACGCAGCCGGCCGAGCGCATCAGCACGGTGCCGAGGATGAAGACCCAGAGTACGATCCAGTCGGGCTTGCCCAGCGCCGAGAGCCACAGCGCCCACAGCGTCGGCCACAGCAGCAGCAGGATGCCGATCGGCTTGTCGAGCCGCATCAGCTTTTCGTAGAGATCGAGGCGTTCCTTGATCCGGTCGACTTGCAGTGCCATGCGGGAATTCTACCCGACTGCCCCTACTTCCACTCGCCGCGCAGGCGGCCGACGATTTCCTGCAGCCTGGCCGGCGTCGCTTCCGCCGGCGCCACAGGTGCGGCGCCGACGACGGCGATCTTCGAGAACAGCGGGTGGCGGAACGGCTTGCTCATCGCCGGGCCGCCCTTGCGCGAGAAGAAGCTGCCCCACAAGCCCTGCAGCGCCAGCGGAATCACCGGCACCGGATCGCGTTCGAGGATACGCGTGACGCCGGGGCGGAAGGGGCAGAGTTCGCCAGTGTTGGTAATCTGCCCTTCCGGGAAGATGCCGACCAGTTCGCCTTCCCGAAGCGCCGCCGAGACCTCGTCGAAGGCGCGCTCCATCATCGCCGCATCCTCCTTCGCCGGGGCTATTGGAATCGCCCGCGTGTGGCGGAAGATGAAGGAAATGAGTGGTGTGCGGAAGATACGGTGGTCCATCACGAAACGGATCGGCCGCGGCGAAACCGCCATCAGGATCACCGGATCGACGAAGCTGACATGGTTGCAGACGATCAGCGCCGCGCCTGCGTGCGGAATGTGCTCGACGCCGCGCTTTTTCACGCGGTAGAAAAGGTGGATCAGGCCCCAGGCCAGGAAGCGCAGCAGGAACTCGGGCATCAGGCCGTAGATGAAGACGGCGACAGCCGCGTTGCAGGTGGCGGCAACCGCGAACAGCATCGGGATCGACAGCCCCCCGGCGAACATGGCGGCGGCGGCAAGCGCCCCGACCACCATGAAGAATGCGTTGATGATGTTGTTGGCGGCGATGATCCGCGCCCGCTTGTCCGCAGTGCTGCGCAGTTGCACCAGCGCATACAGCGGAACGATGAAGAAGCCGCCGAACATCCCGAGCAGCAGCAGATCGGCCATCACCCGCCAGACGCCGGGCTGGCCGAGCAGCGCGCCGAGTGACAGCTCGCCGTTCACCGCTGGCAGCAGGGTCGAGGCATAAGCCAGATCGAGCCCGAAGAGGGTCAACCCGATCGATCCCAGTGGCACCAGCCCGATCTCGACGTGGCGCGCCGACAGCCGCTCGCAGAGCAGCGACCCGGTGCCGATGCCGACGGTGAAGGTAGCCAGCAGCAGGGTGACCGCCGCCTCGCCGCCGCCCAGCACATACTTGCCGTAGGCCGGTATCTGGGCGAGGAACAGCGCTCCGTAGAGCCAGAACCAGGATATGCCGAGGATGGACAGGAAGACGGTGCGGTTCTCGCGCGCGAAGCCGATGTTGCGCCAGGTTTCGGTCAGCGGATTTGGGTTGACCGTCAGCCCCGGCGCCGGCGGCGGCGCATCCGGAATGCCGCGACTGGCAATGTAACCGACCACCGCGACGCCCAGCCCGGCCAGGGCGATCCACACCGCATCGACGCCAGCGCCGGCGAGCAGGCCGCCGGCCAGCGTGCCGATCAGGATGGCGACGAAGGTGCCGGCCTCGACCTGCGCGTTGCCGCCGACCAGTTCCCGTTCATCCAGATGCTGCGGCAGGATCGCGTACTTGACCGGCCCGAACAGCGTCGATTGCAGGCCGAGCAGGAACAGGGCGGCCAGCAACAGGGTCAGGCTGTGCAGCAGGAAGCCGGCGATCGCAACCAGCATGATCCCCACTTCGAGCAGCTTGGTGAGCCGTGCCAGCAGCGCCTTGTCGTACTTGTCGGCGAGTTGCCCGGCGGTCGCCGAAAAGAAGAAGAACGGCAGGATGAACAGGCCGGCGGCGAGGTTGGCGAGGATTCCCGGGGGCATCGGCGTCCATTGCGCCGCCTGGAAAGTGACCAGCACGACCAGCGCGTTCTTGTAGAGATTGTCGTTGAACGCGCCGAGAAACTGGGTCAGAAACAGCGGGCCGAAGCGCCTTGTGCTTAAAAGCCGAAACTGCCCGCCGCCAGGTTTTTCCGTGCCATCACTCATTCACTATCCGTATTCGCATGTCAAAATCACAGCTGGCCGTTCCGCATTATCTCCGACATGCTCCCTTCCCGCTCCGAATATCTCGACCTGCCCACCGCCCGCCTGCACATCCGCCGCTGGGGGAATCCCGCAGCCCCGACGCTCTTCCTGCTGCACGGCTGGATGGACGTTTCCGCCTCGTTCCAGTTCGTCGTCGACGAACTCAAGCGCGACTGGAACATCGTCGCCCCCGACTGGCGCGGTTTCGGACCGTCGCAATGGCTGCACCGCCCCTACTATTTCGCCGAGCACATCGGCGACATGGAGGCCATCGTCGACCGCTACGCGCCGGACGGCAAGGTCCGCCTCGCCGGGCACAGCATGGGCGGCATCATCGCCTGCCTCTATGCCGGCATCCGCCCGGAACGTGTCGCGCGCGTCGTCACCGTGGAAGGCTTCGGCATCGCCCCCAACCAGCCCGACATGGCGCCGGAACGCTACCGGCAATGGCTGGGCATCCTGAAGAAGCCGCCGCGCATGCACGTCTACGCCGACCGCGCCGCCTTCGCCCGCCGCCTGCTGCACACCGACCGCTATCTGACCCCCGAACGTGCCGCATTCCTCGCCAAACACCTGGCCCGCGTCGGCGACGGAGAAAACAAGGCCGGCCAGCGCCGCCACGGCGTGATCTGGAATGGCGACCCGTGGCACAAGATACCCGGCCCCTACCTGTTCCGCCTGGAGGAATCGATGGCCATCTGGAAACAGGTAGTCTGTCCGGTGCTCTGGGTCGCCGGCCGCGACTCCTGGATCATCCGCGACTTCGCCACCCGCCCCGGCGACTGGGAAACCCGCCGCGCCTGTTTCGCCGATGTCGACGAACAGTGGATCGACAACACCGACCACATGCTGCACCACGACCAGCCGGCTGAGGTGGCGCGGATCATTGAAGCGGCGTTCACTGAGGGAAGAGTCAATTGATGCCGCCCGTTCGCCGGCGGCGGCCGAGAGATCCGGGAGGCTGGATCGCGATTTCGTGGACAACAAAGGCACACCGATGAGCACGGCCTCCGATTACCTTAACGAAGGCGTGCGGCCACACGAAGTGTGGTCGTGGGCGTGCTACGACTTCGCCAATTCGGGCTACACGACGGTGGTGGTCACGGCGATCTTCAACGCCTATTTCGTCGCGGTGGTTGCCGGCAATGCCACCTGGGCCACGTTCGCCTGGACCGCCGCGCTGTCGGTGTCCTACGGCGCGATCGTGGTCACTGCGCCATTGATCGGCGCCTGGGCCGACGCCCATGCGGCCAAGAAAAGGGCGCTTGCCGTCACTACCGTCGGCTGCATCGCCGGAACCACGGCCCTGTATTTCGCCGGGCCGGGAGATCTCGCCATCGCCATCGCGGCACTTGTGGTGTCCAACTTCTTCTTCGGCACCGGCGAGAACCTGATCGCCGCCTTCCTGCCCGAACTCGCCAAGGGTTCGGCGTTGGGCAAGGTCTCCGGGTGGGGCTGGTCTTTCGGCTACGTCGGCGGCATCCTGAGCCTCGGCGTCTCCTTCGCCTATGTCGTCTTCGCGCAAGGACAGGGACAGAGCGCCGAGCAGTACGTGCCGGTGACGATGCTGATCACCGCCGCGATTTTTGCGCTCGCCAGCCTGCCGACCTTCCTGATCCTGAAGGAGCGCGCCCTGCCCCAGCGCCAGGCAAGCGGCGACTACGGGCAGACCTTCGCCCGGTTCCGCGAGACGGTGCGGCAGGCCAGCCGCTATCGTGACCTCGCACGTTTCCTCGTCTGCATCCTGCTCTACCAGGCCGGCGTGCAGACGGTCATCTCGATCGCCGCGATTTACGCGCAGCAGGCGATGGGCTTCGGGACACAACAAACCTTGCTGATGCTGCTGGTAGTCAACGTCACCGCCAGTATCGGCGCCTTCGCCTTCGGCCAGTTCCAGGACCGCATCGGCCACGTGCGCAGCGTCGCGTTCACGCTGGCCTGCTGGCTGCTGACCACGCTGGTCGCCTGGC
>JBFZCS010000172.1:0-2997 GCA_041307825.1 Azonexaceae bacterium | reverse complement strand
GTCCAACTCTCGCGGGACGAACTCGCGCAGCGCTATACCGGCGTCGCGATCTTCGCCCGTCCGCATTTCCGTTTCGACAAGCGCACGCCGGAAGTCGGCGACGTCAAGTTGCGCCACTGGTTCTGGGGTGCACTGGCCGACCAGTGGCCGGTTTACCGCGACGTGCTGAGCGCAGCGCTGCTGATCAACGTCATCGCTCTTGCGATGCCGCTGTTTACGATGAATGTTTATGACCGCGTGATACCCAACCGCGCCATGGAGACTCTCTGGGTTCTGGCCCTCGGGGTGGTCCTGCTGGTTGGCGTCGATTTCGTGCTGCGTTTGCTGAGGGGCTATTTCATCGATCTCGCCAGCGCGCGAATCGACATGCAGTTGTCGGCACAGATCATGGATCATGTCCTCGGTGTGCGCATGGAGGCCCGGCCGGCGGCGGTCGGCGCCTTCTCGTCGAACCTGCGCTCGTTCGAGACGGTGCGCGACTTCATCACTTCAGTCTCGGTGACGGCCTTCATCGACCTGCCGTTTGCGCTGATATTTGTTTTCGTCATCGCCCTGATCGCCTGGCAACTTGTCCTGCCGGTGCTGCTCGCCATCGTCGCCGTCGTCATCTACGCCTATGTCCTGCAGCACAAGATGCACGAACTCTCGGAAACTACTTACCGCGCCGGGGCGTTGCGCAATGCGACGCTGATCGAGAGCCTGACCGCGCTCGAGACGATCAAGACCCAGGGCGCCGAGAGCGTCATGCAGTCGAAGTGGGAGAAGTCGGTCGCCTTCGTTGCCCGCGTCAACAACCAGATGCGCTTTCTTTCTGCCGCCGCGACCAACGGGGCGCTGGAGGCGCAGCAGGCGGTCAACATTGTCGTCATCATTGCCGGGGTCTATTTGATCGGCGCCGGTCAGCTCACCATGGGCGGGCTGATCGCCTGCACCATGCTGGCGTCGCGTGCCGTGGCGCCGCTCGGGCAGATGGTCGGGTTGCTGATGCAGTACCACAATGCCAAGACCGCGCTGACTTCGCTCGAAGAAATCATGAAAAAGCCGGTCGAGCGGCCCGCTGACGCGAGTTTCATCCATCGTCCGGAATTGCGCGGCGACATCGAGTTCGCCAAGGTCGATTTCAGCTACCCCGGGTCGTCGCTGCCGGCGCTCAAGGGCTTCACTTGTCGAATCGCAGCCGGCGAGAAGGTTGTCGTTATCGGGCGCATCGGTTCCGGCAAAACTACCCTGCAGAAGTTGCTGCTCGGGCTCTACCATCCGACCGAGGGTGCGGTGATGATCGATGGCGTCGATACCCGCCAGCTCGATCCCGCCGACCTGCGCCGCAATATCGGTTATGTGTCGCAGGATCCGACCCTTTTTTACGGCACGCTGCGCGACAACATTGCGATCGGCGCGCCCTATGCCGATGACGCGGCCATTGTCGCGGCAGCGGAAGTTGCCGGTTTGACCGAGTTCGTCAATCGTCATCCGGACGGTTTCGACATGCTGATCGGCGAACGCGGCGATTCTCTTTCCGGGGGCCAGCGCCAGAGCGTCGCCATCGCTCGGGCCTTCCTGATGGATCCGCCGATCCTGTTGCTCGACGAACCGACCAGTTCGATGGACTACAGCACTGAGCAGCAGTTGAAGGAGCGCCTGAAGGCCGTGGCGGCGCACAAGACGGTGATCATCGTCACCCACCGCAACAGCCTGCTTGACCTGGCGACTCGCATCATCGTTGTCGATGACGGTCAGGTGGTCGCCAATGGTCCGCGCGACCAGGTCATTCAGGCGTTGCAAAGCGGCCAGATCGGGAGGGCGTCATGACCCGCTTGCAGGCACTGGCCGCCGGGCTGCATCAAGGCCTCGAAGCGATTGCTGTCAGAGGCAAGCCGCATATCGAACGCCTGCTTGGCCGCCTGCCGAGCAAGGAGGAGGGCGAGGCGGTCGATTTTTCGACCGACGCCGATGTTGCCATCCTGCGTCAGGAGCCGTTGCGGGCGCGCGTGCTGCTGCGTTCGATCGGCATCGTCATGGCGCTGTTCGTCTTCTGGGCGGCGGTAGCGGAACTCGACGAAGTGACGCGTGGCGAGGGAAAGGTCATTCCGTCGAAGCAGGTTCAGATTCTGCAAAGCATCGACGGCGGCCTGGTTTCCGAGATACTGGTGCGCGAGGGCGATATCGTCCAGGCCAACCAGTTGCTGATCAAGATCGACGAGACGCGCTTCGTCTCCTCGGTCAAGGAAAACCGCGTGCAGTACCTCGGTCTGGTGGCCCGAGCCGCACGCCTCAAGGCCATGTCCGATGGCAAGCCATTCGTGCCGCCGCCCGATGTGCTCAAGGACGCGCCGGATGTCGTCGAGCAGGAACTCCAGCTCTACGAAGCCAAACGCGCCGAAATGAATGCTGGAATCTCGATCGCCAAGCAGCAGCTTGCCCAGCGCCAACAGGAACTTAACGAGGCGACGGCGAGGCGCGCCCAGGCATCGACCGGATTCGACCTGACGTCGAAGGAACTGACCGTCACCAAGCCGCTGATCAATTCGGGGGCGGTGTCCGAAGTCGAGCTGCTACGCCTGGAACGTGACGTCTCGCGCTACCGTGGCGAACGTGACATGGCCGCGGCGCAGATCACCCGGGTCCAGGCGGCTATCAATGAAGCGCAACGCAAGATCGAGGAAGTCGAACTCAATTTCCGCAACGATGCCGGCAAGGAGCTGTCCGAGACCACCGCCAAGCTCAACAGCCTGGCCGAAGGCAGCGTCGCGCTGTCCGACCGCGTCAAGCAGTCATCGATCCGCTCGCCGGTCAAGGGAACGGTCAAGCGCCTGCTGGTGAATACCGTCGGGGGCGTCGTCCAGCCAGGCAAGGACATGATCGAGATCGTGCCGCTCGAGGATGCGCTGTTGCTCGAAGCCCGTGTCCTGCCCCGCGACATTGCCTTCCTGCGCCCCGGGCAGCCGGCCATCGTCAAGTTCACCGCCTATGATTTCTCGATCTACGGCGGCCTCGACG
>JBFZCS010000171.1:0-5316 GCA_041307825.1 Azonexaceae bacterium | reverse complement strand
GTTTTGTGCTATTATCCTGCCCGCTGCGGAGAGGTGGCAGAGTGGTCGAATGTACCTGACTCGAAATCAGGCGTACTGCAAGGTACCGTGGGTTCGAATCCCACCCTCTCCGCCACAAATAACACAAAAGCCCATGATTTATTGGGCTTTTTTCTTTTATGGCATTTGAAACTATCAAATTCACTATCAATTAGTGACCCGGTTGGATAATTCTCGCTATCCTATCAGCGCCGACTTTTATTTTCAGTCCGCTGACCGCTTTGCATCCTTGGATTGCAGCCGCTCGACTAGCGCCTCTGGTGGGAACCTTCATCCTTTAGCCGGGATATCTGCTTGTCAAAAATGCCTACTCACTCCCGACCCTCTACGGCCAGAAACGCCGAAGGCGACCCCACGGCTGCAATCCAATCCATATCAGTCTTTCAATTACTATATCCCCGATCAAATTCAAAGAAAGGTGCAGGACACGATGTGTCCGCAATATGGGTAGTAGCTTTTTGTTGGTCTTAGTCGCTCTTGTCCTCGTTGTCTTAAACGGCGTTTTTGTTGCAGCAGAGTTCGGTCTTGTAAAACTCCGGCAAAATCGGGTTAAGGCGATTGCAAAAACCTACGGTTGGCGTGGCCGTATTTTGGCCAAGGCCCATTTGGTCATTTTTGGTATATTGCAAAGTCCGCAGATCAATCCCAAATTCAGGAGTACACAATGAAAAAAACAGTTGCTTTCTTCCTTGCCAGCCTGATTGCCTCGACCGCGACCGCCCAGTTTACCGGCCCTAGTGCAACCGGGCGAACCAGTTCTGTGGGGCAGGTCAGTGCGGCGCGGCTTGGCAGTTACGTCGCCGTCACGGGGCATGTCGTCGCCCACCAAAGGCAGGACTACTTCACGTTCCGCGATGGAACGGGCGAGATTCGCGTTGAGATCGAAAACTCCGTCTGGCAGAACCGGCAGATTGGGCCAGAGACGAAAGTCCGCTTGCTGGCCGAAGTTGATCAGGGCACGGCTGGCCGATATCTCTGGGTCAAGTCGCTTGAAATCGTCAAGTGATATCGGGCGTGCGTTCGGGCTTGCGCCCCGTCGGATGAGTTTCAAGCGGCAGGCCGCGATCGATACTTACACTTCATCGTGTTTCCTTGTCTGAAGCTAAGAGGGTCCAAACCCAACCAATCGTTGCAGCGGATGCGCCGCTGGACGAGTTCGTTTATGGACTACTTTCCCCGAGCGGCATCTGCCGCTTTGGGTGGGAAGTACGCGCTTACCGATTCGAAATGCCGCCGTTCGACACTCCGTTCTGCTGAGAGGCAGGTAAGCAACACATTGCTACCCGATTGAGCGCGACAGACCAACGGCTGTTTTGGCTGAATTGCTTCCGTAGGCAAACCGGCAGGTTCCTGAGTAAAGCCGCCCCTTGAGCGTCGGCTCTCGAGAATGGGCATCGGGCCGGTTATGGCCGAAGTGAGCTTCCCCGCATACAGGCCGACGAATTTCCGCTAGGCTTGGCAGTGAATCACTAATCAGGTATCGCCAAGATACCCACTGCAAGGAGCAAGACCATGGGCAAGGAAAGACACGGGACCAAGGAAGCGAAGAAGGAAGCCGTCTTGACGAAAAAAGAGAAAAAGACTGCAAAGCAGGTGAAGAAACAAGGAAAAGACGTTATCCACCCGCTAACTGGCCGTTGAGTACCCGGTAGTCCCTGCGCTGAGCCGGGCATCGCCCAGTTCATCGCGGCCAGGCACCCTCTGGCTGGTGACGTTTGGTTGGACGAGGCGCCATTCTGGAGCGCTTCGCAGGCGTTGCTTCTGCGCGCCGCCATCGGCGAAGTGCCGATTGGGCAGAGGTCGCCGAGGCGCTCAATTCCGAATTGCATGCGCCTGAGCCCACATTACGCCATGCCTGAACTCGGCGGTTGCAGGGCGAAAGAATCAGGAAATCAGTACCAAACGGCCTGAAGTGCGCCTCGGCGCGCTTCTTGTCGCGGCGGCCAGCGCCGCAATGGCGCGGCCTTGGGTCATGACTAAATCGGCATCGATCAGTGGGTGAAGCCTGCAGTCACCTTGGCGACGCGCTGGCCGAACAGGCGGGCGGTTTCCAGATCGCCAGGCAGCATTTCATCCGGGCTGCTGTCGGATGGCGACTGCGCCATGGCACCGCTGGAGGAGCCGACGTAATTTATGTCGTTGCGCTGGGCGGCCTTGGTATTGGACGGCATCATGCCGGTGCCGACCCAGATACCGCTGTGCTGCATGGCCAGCGTGAACAGGTAGTGCAGCGTCGACAACTTGTCGCCGTTCATCGTTGCGCTGTTGGTGAAGCCGGCGAAGACCTTGTCTTTCCAGGCCTGGGAGAACCAGGGCTTGCTTGAGGCATCGGCAAATTTCTTGAACTGCCAGCTGACGGTGCCCATGTAGGTCGGGCTGCCCATGATGATGGCGTCGGCGGCGTTCAGGGTTTCCCAGCCGCCGGCGGGCAGGTTGCCTTCGGCGTCGATGGCGATCAGTTCAGCGCCGGCGCCTTCGGCAACGGCTTGCGCCATGCGCAGGGTATGGCCGTAGCCGGAATGGAATACAACGGCAATTTTTGTCATGGTGAAGCTCCTTGTCGGGGTTGGGTGCAACGTGAAAATCAGGGGGCGAGGTCGAAGACCAGCACTTCGGCATCCTGGCCGTCGGCCAGCGTCAGGCTGGATTCGTTTGCGAGCAGGGCGGCATCGCCTTTCTGCAGTTTTTCGCCGTTGACCGTGAGCGCGCCGCGCGCGACATGGACATAGGCCTTTCGCGCCGGGTTCAGGGCCAGGGCGGTGCTTTCGTCGCCGTCGAACAGCCCGGCGTAGAGCGCCGCATCCGCATGGATGGTCACCGAGCCGTCGGCACCGTCTTCCGAGGCGATCAGGCGCAGGCGGCCGCGCTTTTCGCCATCGGAAAAGCTTTTCTGCTCGTAACCCGGGGCGATATCTTTCTCGCGCGGCTCGATCCAGATCTGGAAGAGGTGGGTGGCCTGGTCCGGCGCGATGTTGAATTCGCTGTGCCTGACGCCGCTGCCGGCGCTCATCCGCTGCACGTCTCCGGGCGGAATGGTGGTGCCGTTGCCCATGCTGTCCTTGTGGGCCAGCGCGCCGGTGGTGACATAGGTGACGATTTCCATGTCGCGGTGGCCGTGCGTGCCGAAGCCGCCGCCCGGGGCGATCAGGTCGTCGTTGATGACGCGCAGGTTGCCCCAGCCCATGTGCGCCGGATCGAAATAGTCGGCGAACGAGAACGAGTGATGACTTTTCAGCCAGCCGTGGTCGGCATGGCCGCGCTCTTCGGATTTGCGAATGGTCAGCATGGTTGGCGCTCCTTGGTGGTAGTGGCGGTTACTGCTTGATGGCTTCGAGGGCGATGTCGATGGTCACTTCGTCGCCAACGTAGGGCACGTTCTTGCCCATGTTGAAATCGGTACGCTTGACCTTGGTCGTGGCGTTGGCGCCGATGGCATCTTTCTTCGCCATCGGGTGCGGCATCGCGTGGAACGAGGTGACCTTCAGGGTGACCGGCCTGGTCACGCCCTTGAGCGTCAGGTTGCCGTCGATGCTGACCGGCTTGTCGCCTTCGAAAACCACCTTGGTTGATTTGAAGGCGGCGGTCGGGTGCTTGGCGGTATCGAGGAAATCCTCGCCCTGGATATGCTCGTTGAAGGTAGCTGAACCGGTACTCACCGATTTCGCGTCAATCACGATGTCCACCGCGGCAGTCTTCGCGGCCTTGTCGAGGGTGACGGTGCCGGTCGCCTTGTCGAAGCGGCTCATCTGGATCGAATAGCCGAGATGGTTGTAGGAGAAATTCGGGAAGCTGTGGCTGCTATCGACTACGTAGGTTTCCGGCGCAGCCAGGGCGGGGGCGGCGGCGACAGCGGCGAGGATGAGGGCGGCCGAGAGTTTGCCGGGGTTGTGCATGGTGATTCTCCTGTTGTGGGTTGGGGGTGTTATTTGGTTGCTGCGGTGATGCGGAACTTGATCAGGACGTCGTTGGCGACGATGTCGAACTTGGCCCAGGCGCCTTCGCCGATTGAGAAATCGCCGCGGCGGATGGTGAAGCTGCCGTCGAAGACGCCGCTGTTGCCCTGTGCCGTGAAGGTGGCGGGAACGACGACGTCCTGCGTCCGGCCCTTGATCGTCAGCTTGCCGGCGACTTCGTAGCGGTTGCCGCCGAGCGCCTTGACGCTACCGGAGACGAACTGCGCAGTCGGGAAAGACTTGGTGTTGAACCACGGCTTGCCGGCGACTTCCTGGTCGCCTTCCGGGGCGCCGGTATCGACGCTGGCCAGTTCGACGTCGAAGCTTGCCTTGGCGTCAGCCGGCCTGGCCGGGTCGAAATTCAGCTGGCTGGAAAAGCGGTTGAATCTGCCGTCGACCGCGACGCCCATCTGCTTGTAGACAAACGTGATGGCGCTCTTGTCGGGCTGGACCTGATTGAATTCGACCGCCTGGGCGACGAGGGGCAAGGCAAATGCGAGGGCGATGGCGAGACGTTTCATGTCAGTTTTCCTTGGTGTGCTCGGGCAACATGCGGCTCAGGATGTCGTCCTTGTCGATGAAGTGGTGCTTCAGGGCGGCGCCGATGTGACCGGCGATGACCGCGACGAACAGCAGGTTGAGACTCATGTGGACGCTTTGCAGCAGGTCGCCCGTTTCCTTGTTCTTGCCGAGCAGATCGGGAATCGGCAGGACGCCGAACCAGACCGTCTGGAAACCCTTGGCCGAGCTCATCAGCCACCCGGAGAGCGGAATGGCGATCATCAGCCCGTAGAGCAGGAAGTGGCCGGCGTGGGCCACCCGTTGCATCAGTTTAGACATGGTTGCCGGCAGTGCCGGCGGCCGGTGCGCGATGCGCCAGAACAACCGGAACCAGACCAGCAGAAAAGCCGTCACCCCGGCCCACTTGTGCCAGGCGTAGAGCTGCAGCTTTTCCGGCGAGAGCGGCAGGTCGTGCATGTAGAAGCCGAGCGCCAGCAGGCCGAAGAAGAGGATGGTCATCAGCCAGTGCAGGCCTTTCGCGGTTCGGGTGTAGTGGCTTGCCACGGTCGACCTCGTTAACGGGGCAAAAATGAATAGGCGTCCATGGCGATGACGTAATCGTCGATGCCGGCATGGAAGCGTTCGCTGCGGGCGCCGTCACCGCCGGCGCCGAACGCGACATAGAGCGGCAGCAGGTGCTCGTCGCTCGGATGGGCCGGGACGGCGCCCGGCGCCTGCCGGCGGTAATCGAGCAGGGCAGGAATGTCGCGGCTGGCGAGACGGGTGGCCAGCCAGTCGGTGAATTCACGCACATAAGAGGGCG
>JBFZCS010000170.1:0-3370 GCA_041307825.1 Azonexaceae bacterium | reverse complement strand
TTGATGCGCGATTTCGACGGATTGATGGTGCCGGTGTGTTCGTAGGAACAGGCCATCTCGCACTGCAGGCATCCGGTGCATTTCGCCGGATCGATGTGAAGCGACTTCTGCATGGTGTCTCCTCCATGATTGTTGGGGTGTCGCCAAGGGATGTGCCCGCGATTCCGGCACGCTCGGGCATCATCACGCTTTTGCCGGGTGTTGTCATTCCGCAGTGCAATATGTGCACCGCAACATCCGGTTACACAAAGCTACGAAAGGACGACAGACACCGGTTTGGGCACTACCTACACTTCGATTGTTCGTTGAACCCCTCCTCTCGAAACCCCCCTTTCGAGAATTTCCAACCCCGCCCTCCGGCGGGGTTTTTTTATGTCGCCGGCCCCGCTGATCGCAAGCTGTCGCCAGGCATGGTACGCGCGGCGGGGATGGCGCTATCCGGCTTCCGGTTTGCGGGCAAGACGTTTTATAATTGGTCCCTTATATTTTTGCGGATCGAGGTAACCAGCATGGCCGAGCAATACTCTTCCAAAGGCATCATGGTCGCAACCATCATCGTGGCCATTGTCCTGACCGCTGTTGTCGTTCCCTTCTCCATGAAGGGCCAGAAATCGGCTGCCGATACCGGTAGCAGTGCCGACCAGGCCGAAAGCCGCATCCAGCCGGTTGCCCGGCTCGAACTGGCCAAGGCTGCCCCGGCCGCTGCCGCCGGGCCAAAGGATGGCGCCACGGTCTATAACTCGGTGTGCGGCGCCTGCCATAATACCGGCGTCGCCGGTGCCCCCAAGTCTGGCGACAAGGCGGCCTGGGCGCCGCGCATCGCCCAGGGCAACGCCTCGCTCTACACCAACGCCATTGCCGGCAAGGGAGCAATGCCGCCAAAGGGTGGCGCAGTTGCTCTGTCCGACGACGAAATCAAGGGGGCGGTTGACCATTTGTTGGGCCTGTCCAAGTAATCAGGCACAAGCTTGTAAACAAGGGAGGCTACGGCCTCCCTTTTTCGTAGACGCAAAAATGGCGCCTCGCGGGCGCCAAATCCGGGCCGGCTTTTGGAGGGCCGGCCACGGGTTGCTGCAAGCTGACTTACTTCTTCACCGCTTCGGCTGCCTTGGCCGGATCGGCTTTCGGCATTTCGACCTTGGCGGCTTCCGGGGCCTTCGCTTCGGCCTTCGCTACTTGCTTGGCGGGCTTCGCTTCGGCTGCCTTCGCATCTGCCTTGACTTCCGTGGCGGCAATCGCCGCCTTGGCTTCCGGCGCCTTCACTTCAGCCTTGGGCGCTTCGGCCTTGACGACAGCGGCGGTCGGGGCGGCGGAGGGTTTGACTTCGGTGGCTGGCTTGAGGTCGGCAGCGTGGGCGACCCCAAAAGCGGCGGCGATGGCGAGGGCAATAAGTTGCTTGGTCATTTTTAAATCTCCTTGAACGGGTTTATTCGGTTTTGATCCGGCTTTGCGAAATCGCGCTGCCTTGTACCGAATAACGCGAGCCCTATCAGCCCGGATGTCATAAGGAGAGTAACCCGCTGTAACGCGGCGTGACCCAGCGGTTAGCGCTTGTTGCTGGCCAGCATGGCCTTCAGCGCATCGAGCCGGGCGCTGCCGGTCGCCTTGTCCGGCTCGACGGCCAGCTTGCCGCCGGAGAAGCGAATGTCGTCCTTGCCCATTTCGGCGATGAAGCGCGATGGTTCGCTGGGGATAAACTCGCGCGCCTGCTTGCGCCGCTCGCAGTAGGAGACATGCAGCGAATGCTGGGCGCGCGTGATGCCGACATACATCAGCCGCCGCTCCTCTTCAATTTTCGCCGGGTCGAGCGACTCGCGGTGCGGCAGGATGCCTTCTTCGATCCCAACCAGAAAGACGTGCTTGTACTCGAGCCCCTTGGCGGCGTGAAGGGTGGACAGCTGCACGGCATCGACATCGTCGGCATTTTGTTTATCGAGCATGTTGATCAGGGCGATGCTCTGGGTCAGGTCGATCAGCGTCTTGCCGTCCTCTTCGCTTTTTTTTTTCAACCATTCGGCGAATTCGCAGACGTTGGCCCAGCGCGTCTGCGCCGTGCGCTCTTCCTCGTGGTCGTAGAGGTAGGTTTCGTAGTCGATGGCCTTCAACAGGTCGGGCAGCACCTGCTGCGCCGGTTCGCGGCTGGCGCGCTGCTGCAGGCGATTGATGAAGCGACCGAATTCGAGCAGCGGTTCGAGTTGGCGCGGCTGGACGCGGTGCGCGAAACCCTCTTCGAAAACGGCATGGAACAGCGAGACGTGACGCTCGCCGGCATAGGTGCCGAGCACCTGCAGCGTGGCGGCGCCGATGCCGCGCTTGGGGGTCGTCGCCGCCCGGATGAAGGCCGGGTCGTCGTCCTCGTTGGCCAGCAGGCGCAGGTAGGCGGTGATGTCCTTGATTTCCGCCTTGTCGAAGAAGGACTGGCCGCCGGACAGCAAGTAGGGGATCTTCTGGTTGCGCAGCTGGGTTTCGAGCAGCCGCGCCTGGTGGTTCGAGCGGTAGAGGATGGCATAGTCCTTGAACCTGCCACGCTGCTCGAAGCGGAGCGCCTGCAATTTCATGACCACGCCTTCCGCCTCGGCCTCGTTGTCCTTGCAGGCGGTGACGGTGATCGGCTCGCCATGGCCCAATTCCGACCAGAGCTTCTTGTCGAACAGCTTCTCGTTGTGGGCGATGACGTTGTTGGCCGCCTTGAGGATTCTTACGGTCGACCGGTAATTTTGCTCCAGTTTGATGACCTTGAGCGTCGGAAATTCGCTCGGCAGCTTCTTCAGATTCTCAATGTCCGCCCCGCGCCAGCCGTAGATCGCCTGGTCGTCGTCGCCGACCGCCGTGAACTGGGCGCGGACGCCGGTCAGCAGCTTGAGCAGCTGATACTGGCAGGTGTTGGTATCCTGATACTCATCGATCAGCAGGTAGCGCAGGCGGTTCTGCCATTTTTCGGCAATCTCCGGGTGGCGCTGGAAGAGGACCACAGGCAGGCCGATCAGGTCGTCGAAATCCATGGCCTGGTAGGCCTTCAGCGTCGCCTCGTAAGACAGGTAGGCGTGGGCGGCCAGCGCTTCGTGTTCGTTGGTAGTGAGTTGCCGGGCGGCTTCAGGCGTGACCAGCGCATTCTTCCAGTGAGAAATAATCGATTGCAGGCGGCGCAGTGTCGCCTTGTCCACGGTCTTGGCCACATCGCCGATGATGCCGGCACAATCCGCGGAGTCAAAGATCGAGAAGCGCGGCTTGTAGCCCAGCGCCTTGGCCTCTTCGCGCAGGATGCGCACCCCGAGCGAGTGGAAGGTCGAAATTTGCAGTTCTTCGGCGGTCGACCGCGACAGGAGCTTGCCGATGCGTTCCTGCATCTCCTTCGCCGCCTTGTTGGTGA
>JBFZCS010000169.1:0-2923 GCA_041307825.1 Azonexaceae bacterium | reverse complement strand
GGCGACAGTTTCCTGCTCTGCTCGGACGGCTTGTGGGGCTACTTCGACGACGCGGAAATGGGCGCGATCATCGCCGAAAATTCGGCGCGCCGGGCGTCTGCGATGCTCATCGAAGAAGGCCGGAAGCGCGCTGCCGGCGGTGGCGACAATCTGTCGCTGGTGATCATCAAACTGAACGAGGTCGAGCCGGCACTGGGTGCGCCGCTGGGCGGCGCGGTGCGTCGCTAGTCGTTAACGCTTGCCAAGGCCGCCAAGCAGCGCGGCGACGACCCGTTTCGGTTTGTGCGGATCAGGTTTTGCCGGCGCCTGAGGCGAATCCGGTATCTCGCCGCTCGGCGAGTTTCCCTCGTAGGGCTTGCTGAAGTCGAAGCCGTCCGCCGCAATCATCGGGTTGCGGCGCGGCGCGCGACGTTCCGGGCGCTCACTGCGCTCGGGGCGTTCCACACGTTCGGGTCGCTGGGCGACGGGGGCGATGACCGGCGCAGCACCACGTTTCTTCTTGTTTCCCGGCGGGTATTCGTATTCCGGTTCCGGCTCGAAACCGGCCACTGCGACCTGTTCAATCGGTCGCTTGATCAGCTTTTCGATATCGACCAGATAGCCGACTTCGTGCGCGCTGACCAGCGAAATGGCATTGCCGGTCTTGCCGGCGCGGCCGGTGCGACCGATGCGGTGCACGTAGTCTTCAGGCGTGTGCGGCAGTTCGTAATTGATGACGTGCGGCAGGTCGTCGATGTCCAGACCGCGCGCGGCGACGTCGGTGGCGATCAGGGCGATCGTCGTGCCGTTCTTGAAATCTTCAAGCGCCTTGATGCGTTCGAGCTGGGTCTTGTCGCCGTGGATGGCGTCAGCGCGGATGCCGGCGCGCTGCAGTTCGCGGGTCAGCCGCGAACAGCCCTGCTTGGTACGCATGAAGACCAGGCACTGATTGATTTCGCTTGATTTCAGCAGCTTGATCAGCAGGCCGCGCTTGCCGAATTCCGACACCGGGTGCACGCGGTGCGTGATGGTTTCGGAGACCTGGTTGCGGCGGGCAACTTCGATCAGCACCGGCGATTTCAGCATCTTGTCGGCCAGCTTCTTGATTTCTTCCGAGAAGGTGGCCGAGAACAGCAGGCTCTGGCGCTGCTGTGGCAGCATGTTCAGGATGCGCGTGACATCGGGGATGAAGCCCATGTCGAGCATGCGGTCGGCTTCGTCGAGGACCAGCGCCTGCACCGAATTGAAGCTGACGCTCTTGTTCTCGACGTGGTCGAGCAGGCGGCCCGGCGTGGCGACGAGGATTTCGACGCCTTTTTTCAGTTCGGCGATCTGCGGCCGGATATCGACGCCGCCGAAGGCGCACATGGCGCGGATCGGCGTGTGTTTGCTGTAGGACTTGACCGACTCGAAGACCTGCATGGCCAATTCGCGGGTCGGCGCGAGGATCAGCGCGCGCACCGGATGCTTGGCCGGCGATGGGCTGCTGCTGGCGAATGGCAGGATGCGTTGCAGGATCGGCAGCACAAAGGCCGCCGTCTTGCCGGTGCCGGTCTGGGCGCCACCCATGATGTCCTTGCCGCTGATGACCAGCGGAATTGCCTGGGCCTGGATTGGCGTCGGTTTGGTATAGCCCTCGTCGAGCACGGCGCGCAGCAGTTCGGGCGCCAGGCCGAGGTCGGCGAAGGTGATTTCGGGGGCGATGGCGGCAGGGGCTGCGGCCGTCGGAATACTGGCAGCGTCGCCAGTCAACGTATTGATTTCTGACATGGGGCATGATTATACGCCTACCGCGCCGTGATCACCCGATTTTGGCCGCTCGCCTTGAGCGCCCCGGACCTTGCCGCAAGGTTATAATCGTCCTTCTTTTACGCATTCTGGGAGTACCCATGTTGTATTCAATTCGCCCTCTGGCAGTCGCTGTCAGCCTGGCGCTGGCTTTCCCTGCGCTGGCTGCCGATCCTGCCGCCAAGCCCGCCGCCAAGCCCGCCGCCAAGCCCGCCGCGAAAACTGCGGCGAAATCTTCGGCCAAGCCTGCTGCGAAAGCCGCGGCCAAGCCGGTTGCCAAGTCGGCACCAGCGCCGACACCGAATTCTCCGTCCGAACTCGAACTCGCGCACAATCTGGATCCGGCCCGCGCGGAGCGGCTACAGTTGGTGGTCGACCGCTTCAACAAGGAAACCGGCGGGTCGCTGAAGCTGGTCCGCCTGGAGAAGGACCAGAAGCCGGCCGACCTCAACTTGGTCACGCGCTATGACATGAGCGAGGTGATCGCCCATCCGAAGAGCTACGTCCCATTGCACGAGGTGATGGCGAAGGCCAACGAACGGCTGAATGCCGCCGAGTTGTCGGCCGACCTCAAGGGCGGCGTCGTTGACGCCAAGGGCCGCCTGGTGGCCTTGCCGGCGCTCTACTCGACGCCGGTACTGTTCTACAACAAGAACGCCTTCCGCAAGGCGAAGCTCGATCCGGAGCAGCCGCCGAAGACCTGGTTCGAGATGCAGGGCATGCTCGACAAGCTGCAGGAAGCGGGCTACGCCTGCCCGTACACGACGTCGTGGCCGGTCTGGGTGCATATCGACAACGTCAGCGCGCTGTCCGGCCTGCCGGCCGTCGGCGACAAGGGACAGCTCAACTTCAACGGCCTGCCGCAGGTCAAGCACATCGCGATGATGATTACCTGGACCAAGGCGAATTATTTCAAGCATTTCGGTCGACGCGCCGAAGGCAGCGCCAAGTTCCAGGCCGGCGAGTGCGCCATGATCACCACCGATTCGCGCGAGGCGATCGATTTCCAGGACGCCAAGGGTGTCGAACTGGGGGTCGCGCCGATGCCTTACCACGACGACGTCTACGGCGGCCGCCAGAACACGCTGGCCGATGGCTCCACGCTGTGGATTGGCGCAGGACGCACGCCGGCCGAGTACAAGCAGGCGGCGAAATT
>JBFZCS010000168.1:0-14917 GCA_041307825.1 Azonexaceae bacterium | reverse complement strand
GATTGAAATAGCCGATGTCGTTGTCGGTCAGCAGCAGGTGATGAACACCGATATCGCAGGTCACCGGCAGGCCGTCATGTTTTGCCCGCTGCAGCATGGCCAGCCCGGCGGCGGAAGAAATTCGGGTCAGATGGACCCGGCAGCCGGTATCGCGCACCAGTTGCAGGATGGTGCCGATGGCAATGGTTTCGGCGGCCACCGGGATACCCGCCAGGCCAAGACGGCTGGCCACTTCGCCCTCGTGCGCAATGCCGTTGCGCGCCAACCAATGGTCCTGCGGCTGCAGCCAGACGGGGAAACCGAAGGTCGCGGCATATTCCATGGCACGTAGCAGCGCCTCGGTGTCGACCATGGGTACATTGGCCTGCGAGAAGGCAACACAGCCGGCTTTCTTCAGGCCCGCCAACTCCGCCAGACGCTCGCCCTTGAGGCCAAGCGTCAGCGCTCCCAGCGGCAGCACCCTCGCCCGGGCGATTTCCTTCGCCCGGTGCACCAGGCGGTCGGCCAGTTCCGGCTCGTCGAGCGGCGGGTCGGCATCGGGCGGCACGACGACCGAGGTCACGCCGCCGGCGACGGCGGCGGCCAGTTCCGCCTCGATGCTGTTGAGGCGGGCGCCGAGGTCAATCAGCCCCGGGCAAACGACACAACCTGCCGCGTCGATGCGCTGATCCGCCGTGAACCCTGCCGGCGCGTCGCCCAGCGCGGCAATCCTGCCATTCGCGATGAACAGCGATGTGTTGCGGTCGACGCTGTTTTTCGGGTCAATTACACGGCCATTTTCAATAACGATATTCATCGATTAGGACTCCCGAAGGGCCGTCCCGAGGGAGGCCTGCCCCCCTCGGGGGGCGACGAACGAAGTGAGTGAGGGGGTAGTCAATTGCCCGCAACGATGCTCATGACGGCCATCCGCACCGCAATGCCGAAGGTGACCTGGGGCAGGATCACGGCCTGCGGCCCGTCGGCCACCGCCGAGTGGATTTCGACGCCGCGATTCATCGGCCCCGGGTGCATGACGATGGCGTCCGGCTTGGCCAGCGCCAGCTTCTGCGGCGTCAGGCCGTAGTGGCGGAAATATTCGCCGGCCGAGGGCAGCAGGGCGCCGGTCATCCGTTCGTTCTGCAGGCGCAGCATGATGATCACGTCGACATCCTTGAGGCCCTCGTTCATGTCGTGGAAGACATGCACGCCGAGCTTGTCGAGATGCTTGGGCAACAGCGTTTCCGGGCCGATGGCGCGGACTTCCGGGACGCCGAGCGTGGTCAGCGCGTGAATGTCGGAGCGGGCGACGCGCGAGTGCAGGATATCGCCGACGATGGCGACGCGCAGTTGCGTGAAATCCTTCTTGTAGTGGCGGATGGTGTACATGTCGAGCAGGCCCTGCGTCGGATGCGCATGACGCCCGTCACCGGCATTGACCACATGCACGTCGTCGCGGCCGATGTTGTGCAGGTGCTCGGCGATCAGGTAAGGCGCGCCGCTCGAGGCGTGACGCACGACAAACAGGTTGGCATGCATGGCGCACAGGTTGTCGATCGTATCGAGCAAGGTCTCGCCCTTGCTCGCCGACGACTTGTTGATGTCGAGATTGATCACGTCAGCGCTCAAACGCTTGGCGGCGATCTCGAAGGTGGTCCGGGTACGCGTTGAGTTCTCGAAGAACAGGTTGAAGACGCTCTTGCCGCGCAGTAGCGGCACTTTCTTCACGTCACGTGCCGAGACTTCCATGAAGGACTCCGCGGTATCGAGAATCTGCGTCAGGATGCCTTGCGGCAGACCCTCGATCGACAACAGGTGGGTCAGCTCGCCATCACTGTTCAACTGCGGGTTATGCATTTTCCAGCCTCCACAGGAGTTGACCGTCGTCCTGCTTGCCCAGCACCAGGCTCTGGCCATCACCCAGCGCAACATTCCAGACGCAGTAGGTCGCCGCGATCGGCAATTCGCGTCCGCCGCGATCGGCCAGCACCGCCATGCTTACCGAGGCGGGCCGCCCGTAGTCGAACAGTTCGTTGAGCGCGGCGCGCGTCGTACGTCCGGTATAGAGCACGTCATCGACGAGGATGAGGTGACGGCCTTCGACATCGAAGGGGATCACGGTCGGCTTGACCTGCGGGTGCAAGCCCTTGGCGGCAAAATCGTCACGATAGAAGGAAACATCGATCATGCCGATCTCTTCGGGCAGGCCGAGCAACTCGCGCAGGCGCTCGGCGATCCAGACGCCGCCGCTGAAAATGCCGATCAGCGCTGGCTGGCGATGCAATTGTGGGCGAATCAGATCGGCCAACTGGCGACACTGCGCCTCGGCATCGGGCAGGGAATCAGGAAGGAGTGACATGGTGCGGGCTTTCGAACCAGGTTTGGAGGATCAACTGGGCGGCAATGGCATCGAGCAACGGCCTGGCAGCCCTGCTGTCGCGGCCGGTTTCGCGCAGACGCGCCGCGGCGTCGAACGAAGTCAGGCGCTCGTCGGCAAAAGCAACGGGCAGGTGATAGCGGCGCTTCAGGCGTTCGGCGAACTTCTGCGCCAGGCGTGTCGTTTGATGTGGCGTGCCGTCGGCGTGCGTGGGCAACCCGACGACCAGTTGCACCGGACGCCATTCGGCAATCAGCTTGCCGATGGCCGCGAAACGATCATCGTTGGACTCGGCGCGAATGACGGTCAGCGGGTGGGCGCTGCCGAGCAGCGTTTCTCCGGTGGCGACACCAATGCGTTTTTCGCCGAAGTCGAAGGCCAGCACCGTGCCGTCAGGCATGCCCGGCCACGTCAGAAAGCTGGGTAAAGCTGACGCCGAGATTCTGCATGGCAGCCGGCAGGCGTTCTTCCGGCGGCATTTCGAAGAGGATGCCCGGCTTTGCCGGCACCGTCAGCCAGGAGTTCTGACTCAATTCGTTCTCGAGTTGACCTGCTTCCCAACCAGCGTAACCGAGGGTGACGATGATTTCGGCGGGTAGTCCTTCCTTGCCGACCGATGCCAGCACATCGCGCGAACTGGTCAGTCCGACTTCACTGTTCACCATGAGCGTCGATTGCCATTGTCCATGCGGACGATGCAGCACGAATCCGCGATCGAGTTGCACCGGACCGCCGAAATAGACCGGCAGGTTGGCCAGGCTCTCAGCTTCGAGCTTGATGTCGATTTTTTCCAGCAGCCCCGCCAGACTCATGTCGATCGGCCGGTTGACGATGATGCCCAGCGCACCGTTCTCGTTGTGCTCGCAGATATAGACCAAGGCGTTGGAAAAATAGGGATCTTCCAGCGCCGGCATGGCGATCAGGAAATTGTCTGTCAGGTTGACACTGTTCATGAGTGGAATTTTAATCTTCGGCAAGGTACAAACCAACCATGCCACAAGAAAAAGCCCTCGTCTGGTTTCACCGTGATCTCCGCGATCATGACCACGCTGCCCTGAGCACGGCGCTTGCCGCGGCACAGGAAGTTTTTTGCGCCTTTATTTTCGATACGCAAATTCTTGACGCGCTGCCGTCAAAACGCGATCGCCGGGTACATTTCATCCGCGAGTCGCTGCTCGAACTCGACGCGGCGCTGCGCCGGCGCGGCGGCGGACTGATCGTTCGCCATGGCCGCGCCAGTGATGAAATTCCCCGGTTGGCCAGCGAACTGGGCGTTTCGGCGGTTTACTCCAACCGCGATTACGAACCTGCCGCCAAGCAACGTGATGCCGAGGTCACCGCGAAACTTGCCGCAACCGGCATCGCCTTTCATAACGTCAAGGATCAGGCCATCTTCGACCGCAACGAGGTGGTGACGCAGGTCGGTCGACCTTTTTCGGTATTCACCCCTTACAAAAATGCCTGGTTGAAGCGGTTGACCGCAGCAGACTGGAGCGCCCACCCCTGCGATGGCCGCCTTGCCGGCAGCGGCCTTGGGGGCGTTCCCGGCCTCGGCGAGATCGGCTTCGAAGCAACCGATCTCGCGGAACTCGGCATCCTGCCCGGCATGTCCGGCGCCCGGCGCCTGTGGGAGGATTTCAGCACCGGGCGTATCGATCATTACGGCGCACGGCGCGATTTCCCGGCAGTGAAAGGCGTCTCCTACCTGTCGGTGCATCTGCGCTTCGGGACCATTTCCGTACGCGAACTGGTCCGCGCTGCCGTCGATCGCAGGGCCGACGCCTGGCTTAACGAACTCATCTGGCGCGACTTCTACTTCATGATCCTCGACCACTTTCCGCGGGTCGCCGGTCATGCCTTCAAACCCGAATACGACGCGATCCAGTGGGCGCACTGGCCCGAGGGTTACGCGGCATGGTGCGCCGGGCAAACCGGCTACCCGTTGGTCGATGCTGCCATGCGTCAGCTGAACCATAGCGGCTGGATGCACAATCGCCTGCGCATGGTTGTCGCTTCATTCCTTACCAAGGATCTCGGCATCGACTGGCGACTGGGCGAGAGATATTTCGCCGATCATCTCAACGACTTCGATCTCTCGGCCAACAATGGCGGCTGGCAATGGGCGGCATCCAGCGGCTGCGACGCGCAACCGTATTTCCGCATTTTCAATCCGGTAACCCAATCGGAGAAATTCGACCCGGACGGCAAATTCATCCGCCGCTACGTCCCTGAATTGGCCGGGCTTGCCAACAGGCATATCCACGCCCCATGGCAAATGAGCCAGCACGAGCAGGAAGCCCTGGGAGTGATAATCGGCCGCGACTACCCGGCGCCGATCGTCGATCACGCCCGCGCCAGGGAGGAGACACTGGCGCGTTACGCAGTAGTCAGGAAACCTGCTTTGCCTTGATGTAGCCGGCGATCAGCGCGAGCAACTCGTCTTCGTCGTAGGGCTTGCCCAGATAATGACTGGCCCCGATCTCGAGCGCATAGTTGCGGTGCTTTTCGGCGGTCCGCGACGTGATCATGATCACCGGCAAGGCGCCAAGACGCTTGTCGGCGCGGATATTGCGCACCAGGTCGAAGCCGTCCATGCGCGGCATTTCGATATCGGAAATCACCACATCGGGCATCACTTCGAGCAATTGCTCCAGCGCATCGACGCCATCCTTGGCCAGCACGACCTGATAGCCCTCGCGCGTCAGCAGGCGGCTGGTGATCTTGCGTACGGTCAGTGAATCGTCGACCACCATCACGGTCGGCAGCACAGCAACGGCGGTTTCAACCGGCTCGACCGAAGTCGGGATCACGCCCTCGATACTGACCACCGGGGCGCGACTGGCCAGTGCGACCGGGTTGAGGATCAGAACCACCTCGCCGTCGCCAAGCACCGTCGCACCGGCGATACCGACCACCCGCGAGAGCTGGGCGCCGATATTCTTGACCACGACTTCCTGATTGCCCCTGAGTTCATCGACCTGTATCGCAACGCGCTGCGAGCCCGAGCGCAACAAGAGGATCCAGTTGCGGCGCTGCACTTCGGGCGTCGCCCCGGCATCGCCGAGAAGATGCGAAAGGAAGTGGAAGGGATAACGATTTCCCTGCCATTCGATCTCGCCCTTCCGACGCACCTCGGAAAGCGGCTCCTCCTTGAACTCCAGAACCTGCTCGATCATCGTCGACGGCACGGCATAAATATGCGAACCGACACGCAGCAGCAGGGTCTGCGTAACCGCCAGCGTCAGCGGCAGGTAGAGACGGAAGGTCGTTCCCTGCCCGGCTCGGGAAACAATTTCGATGCGCCCGCCGAGTTCGCCGACCTCGGTCTTGACCACGTCCATGCCCACCCCGCGGCCGGCAAGCTGGCTGACTTCGCCGGCCGTCGAAAAGCCCGGACGGAAGATGAGGTCGTAAAGCAGCGAGTCATCGGCCGCCATGCCCGGTTCCAGCAGACCGAGGTCCTCGGCACGCGCGCGAATCCGGTCGCGGTCCAGACCGCGGCCATCGTCAGTCATCGAAAGGATGATTTCATTGCCTTCGTGGGCCAGCGCAACGGTGATTTCACCAATTTCCGATTTGCCCGCCGCCACGCGCTCGGCCCGGGTCTCGACACCGTGGGTCACCGCATTGCGCAGCATGTGTTCGAGCGGCGCCATCATCTTGTCAAGCACCGAGCGGTCGAGTTCCACCTGACCGCCGACGATGTCGAAGTTGGCCCGCTTGCCCAGTTCCTTGGAAGTCTGGCGAACGATGCGGAACAGGCGCTCGGCCTGACTGGCGAACGGCATCATGCGGACGCCCATCAGTTCCTGTTGCAGCCCGCGATTGAGGCGCGCCTGGGCGATGATGGCTGCGTTGGCATCATCGAGGTTCTTGAGCAGGTTCTGCTGCACGGTCGCCACGTCGTTGACCGACTCGGCCATGAAGCGGGTGAGCTCCTGGAAGCGGGTAAAGCGGTCGAGTTCGAGCGGGTCGAAATCCCCCTGCCCATCGTGCGCCTGGGCGACCCGCGCCTGAATCTGGCCCTCGGCCTGAATTTCGATTTCGCGCAACTGACGACGCAAACGGATGACGTTTTCCGTCAGGTCGAGCAGCGAACCCTTGAGGCTGCGCATTTCGCCTTCGATTCGCGCCCGGGCGATGGAGAGTTCGCCGGCCTCGTTGACCAGCCGGTCGATCAGATCGGCGCGAACGCGCAGCGATGCGCGCTGTGCACCGGCCTCGGCGTCGTGATGTTCCCGGTCAGCTTCCAGTGAAACGGCGATCGCCGAATCCGGCGCCGCCGCAACCTGTCCCATCGCCGCAGCAGCAGGTTCGATGACTGCGGATTCACCGTTGCGCAAGCGCTCGGTGGCCTGGTCGAGCGTGTCGCAGCCGCTCTCGATTTCATCGATGAATGCCGGCGTTGCGGCGCCCGCACGCAGGACATCCTCGACTCGCGATTCCAGCAAGTGGGTGAACTCGCCGAGGTTCATCGCCCCGGCCATGCGGGCATTACCCTTGAAGGTATGCAACAACCGGGCGATGGCGTGCGGCTGTGCATCACTGGCCAGATCTCCGCGCCACAGGCGCAGTTGCACGGTCAGTTCGCGCAGTTGATCCTGTGCTTCCTCGAGGAAAATTGGCAGCAACTGCTCGTCAAAATCATCTTTCAGCCGCGCGGCAGGAACCGCCGTTACGGGTGCTGCCGCCTCGACAGCCGGTTGTGCCGCCGGCTCGGCCAGACTGGCAATTTCCTCCGCCGCCAGCTCTGGCATCTCGCTGGCAAGTTCTTCGGCTTGCTGCTCGATCAGGAAGACATCTTCAAGCGCCGCGATCAGCTGAACCTGCTCGCCCGGCGCTTCCTGGCGCGCCAGCCCGGCGAACATCTGCTCGAGGGTAATGATTGCCTGGCGAACAGTTTCGAGCCCGCCAATGCTCTCCGGACGTCCGCAACTGTCGCGGCGCAGCAGCGCATGTTCAAGCGTGATCGCCAGATGGTGGAGCGGCATCAGACCGACCGTCGCGGCAATTCCACCCAGCGTATGCGCCGCACGCGTCATCTCGAACGACGTTGGCGCACCCGGGTTGGCTTCGAGTTCTCCGTAGCCGGCAACAAGGGTTTCGAGGTGGCCGCGCGCCTCTTCGCGGAAAATGTCATACAGGGTCGGCGCTGCCTGAGCGGCCGGCTCGACCGGCGCACTTTCGACGAGTCCGGAAGTCCCCTCGACAGAGTATGGTTCTTCGGCCACGGAGAGATCGGCGAACATGTCCGCCATCTCGGCGATCTGCTCCGCTACAGGTTCCACGACAGGTTCCGCCGCCTGCTCGGCGATTGGCGCGAAAGGCAGTTCAGCGATCAGTTCGGCCTCGTCGATGGGAACAGCCTGGGGTTCACCCGCCCATGCCGCACTCGCCACAAGATCGACGACGGCAGATGGCGACTCTTCCCCAACTTCGGCAACCGGCAATTCCACGCTGTGGACGATGCCGGTTTCTTCGCTCGTCGGCGCCGGCGACCGCGGCTCCTCGCCGCGCAACAATTCAGCCAGCGCGACCAGTGCCGACGGATCCGGAATATCGGCGCTGCGATGCTCAAGCGCCGCGACCCAGCGTGAGAAAAGCTGGTGCGCGTCGGCGATCAGGGCCAGAAAGTTCGGCGTTACTGCCATATCCTGGCGCAGCCACATATTGAGCGTCTGCTCGAGGGCCCAAGCGGCATCACCCATGTCCACAAGGCCGACCATGCGGCCGCTGCCCTTCAGCGTATGTGCCGAACGGCGGATCGTGGTCAGCGCATCGATATTGCGTGGATCGGCTGCCAGTTGCGCCGACTGGTCGCCAATCGTCGCCAGAACTTCGTTGGCTTCTTCGAGGAAGATTTCCAGCAACTCGGCATCGATCTGTTCGTGACTGGACTGGGCAAGCTGGATCGTTTCGGCGGAGGGCGCCGGCGTTCCGGTTTCGGAATGGGCAAGGGACGAAACGGCAGCGGCAATCTCGGGCCGGAAAGCGTCTCCGGATTCAAGGGCATTGAGGACAGTCTTGGCCGTATCGCCCAATTCTGGGTTGGCCAGAAGCCCGGCGTCTTTCTGCAAGGACTGCAGATTGCCCTTCAATTCCTCGCGAATCCGTCCGTCCTCGGGAGAGTCCCGGAACGCATCGAACAGAATCCGGGTTTCCTGCTTGTCTTGTTCGACCTGTGCTTCGACACTCGGAGGCGACAACTCTTCAGTTTCGGCCAAACCAGCGGCGGCGGGCGGTTCGGCGCCCAGACGGCGGGCAAAGGTTTGGAAGTCGGCTTCGCCATGCTGCAGTGAGTCGATGAAGAAGCCAAGCAAGGACAATTTCTGCGCCACGGCTTCAAAGTCTTCAGCAACCGGCACATAACCGGGGCGGGCAAACCCCTGAATCCGCGCGCCGCATTCCTGCAACATGGAAACGGCGGACAAATGCCCCAGCATCGCCAGCGCACCGGCGATCTGCTTTACCGGACCGTCAAGCGGCGCAAGGTCATGGCCTTTTTCCGGATTGCGGAAAAAGGCATCAAGCGCCTGTTCCACTTGCGCCAGGCTGTTCTGGATTTCGCGGGCAACCTGCCCGACCAGCAGACGCTCCTGGGCCCGCCGCGTCATTTCATCGAGCAGTGGCAGTCCTTCGTTGCTGCCCGCCGGCTTGCCGGCAATGCATGCATGCAAGCGGGCGACCATGAGGTCGACCTGTTGCGCAAAATCCATTCCCAAACGCCGGAAATTCTCCTGGGCATTCTGGAGAAGGAGGATCGCTGTCGCCACCTCCATCGCCACCGAATCGTTGTGACGTTTCGGATCCTCGGCGAGCCAGCTGGCCAGTGCGCCAAAACTCTGGCCCAGACGTTTGAGGTCCGTATGCCCGATTTCGTCGGTCAGTTCGGCACAGGCCTGGGCATGCTGATCGAAAACCGGCAGTGCCGATGGGCTGCCGGTACAGAATTTGTTCCATGCCTCTTCGGCGGCCGCCAGCGTATCACGCAGACGGCGCAAGGCGACTTCCTGGGGCAGGTTGGTTTCCTGGTCGACCGGGCTGGTCGGTATCAGCGAGCGCAGGTTGAACACCGACTGAACTTCGGCCACCAGCATGCTGGCGTTCGTCGGTGCGTTTGCGACGGCGTACAGGACGTCACGCATCAGGCGCTCGGCGACATTCTGCGAGCCCTCCAGCAGACGGCGAATCTGGGTGTCGATCCGCGCCAGAAGCTGGCGAGACTCGGCATCCGGCTCACCCTGACGATCGATCAAGGACTCGACGAACGCCAGCGCAACCCGCCAGAACGAGCGCGAGGATGCCGTGGATTCCTGAGTCGATTCGATATTGTCCAGTGCCCTGAGCATTTCCTTGAGCGCAACATGCGGCTCGGCCGTATGCCGGAGCCATGACAGCAAGCCCTTCTGGAAGCGCCCGCGCTCCGATTTGAGCAGCGTATGCAACTGTTCGGCGGAAAGCGGCGCCACCGGCACGGAACGCTTGGGCGGGCGCAGCGACAAGTCAGGAAAGAACAGATCGGCCGGACTGCAGGAACTCAAACCCCGCGCAGTCGCCAATACCGAATAAACGAGGAACAGCCGTAACGGCTGGTTAGGCTCGCCGGCAACGAGATCATCCAGATATTTCCGGATCGCGGCGATGGCCTGGGTCAGCGTTATGGATATCTCTGCAGTGAACTGCAGGCGCTGCTCCTCGAGCGCGCTGAGTAATGCCTCAAGTGATTCGGTGACCTGCGTCACCCCATCCAACCCGACGATGGAAAGAGCGCCATTGACCTGATGGACATGAGTGCGGCAGAACCTGAGCTGTGTCGCGTCGCCGTTCAGTTCATGCT
This sequence comes from Azonexaceae bacterium, assembly GCA_041307825.1. Classification (GTDB taxonomy): domain Bacteria; phylum Pseudomonadota; class Gammaproteobacteria; order Burkholderiales; family Rhodocyclaceae; genus Azonexus. The sequence continues at coordinate 4,724 of JBFZCS010000168.1, read as the reverse complement.
GGACGAGCGCTTCCACAGCACGCGTTAGGGCCAGGTCAATCTCACCCTTGACCCAGGTCAGCGGACCCAGATCGAATTCGGTTGCCGCGTTCATAGTCTCTCGCGAATCTCGCTCAATCGACCTTGAAGCCCGCGACCGAACCCTTCAGTTCGGACGCCAGGGCATTCAGCTCGTCAACCGCCTCCGCAGTGCGCTGCGTGCCGGCGGTCGTCTGCTCGGTAACACTCAGGATATCCTGCATCAGGTTGGCCACCTCGGTCGCCGAGTCGGCCTGACCCTGCGTCGAGGTGGAAATGGTTTCAATCAGCTCCGAAAGGTTGCGCGATACCTGCCCGATCTCGTTCAGCGCCTGACCGGCGGCATCGGAGAGCTTTGCCCCCTCGACCACACCCTGCGTCGACTGCTCCATGGCCGATACCGCGTCCTGCGTATCGGTCTGAATCGTCTTGACGATGGCGGCAATCTGCTTCGTTGCCTCGGCGGAGCGTTCGGCCAGTCGCTGTACCTCCTCGGCAACCACCGTGAAGCCGCGGCCCGCGTCGCCGGCGGAAGCCGCCTGAATGGCGGCGTTCAGCGCCAGCACGTTGGTCTGCTCGGTAATATCCGAGATCAGTTCGACGATTTCGCCGATCTCCTGCGAACTTTCGCCGAGACGCTTGATCCGCTTCGAGGTTTCCTGGATCTGATTGCGGATTTCGTTCATGCCCTTGATCGAGTCTTCCACCGCCTGTGTACCCTTCTCGGCTGCCGCCAGCGACTGGCGCGCAACCTGGGCGGACTGTGTCGCCTGGCCGGAAACTTCACTCATCGAGCGGGCCATTTCGAGCGCCGACTGACCTGCATCCTGAATTTCGCGCGACTGCCGCTCGGCAGCCGTCAGCAGTTCCGCGGATGTCTGGCGGGCGATTTCGGTCGCCGCCGTCACCCGGTTCGCCGCATCGTTGATACGGCCGACCAGCAGGCGGAGTTCTTCAATCGTATAGTTGATCGAGTCGGCAATGGCCCCGGTAATGTTCTCGCTCACCGTGGCAGTCGATGTCAGGTCGCCGTCAGCCAGATCCCCCAATTCGTTCATCAACTGGAGAATGGCGTCCTGGTTTTCGCGGTTGGTCACTTCCGAAGCCTGCCGCTGTACGTCGGCCTCTTCCGTTCGGCGCCGCGTATCGTCGAGATAGACCTTCGCCAGCAACGCCAGGACCCCGAGCGCCAAAACCACAAGGCTGATCAGAATCAACAGGAAGCGACCGCTCTGGATCAAGCCCTGTTGATAGCCAACCGCCAGATCGTCCGTTACCTTCAGCAGTTCCTCGCTGCCGCGGAAGATACGCGCACCGGCCTGCTTGGAGAGAACCAGCGGCTGCATGTTGCCGAGAATATTGCCAATCGCATCCTGATAGGACTTGAACGCAGCTTCGAGTTCGCCAACCTTGGCCCGCGTGTCGGCGTCGTCGCCGCTCCTGCTCAGCCCCTTGAGGATGTCACGAAAGCCGTTTGTATCCTTGCCCAGAAGGAAGGCGACTTCCGGGTTGATTTCATCACCGACCAGCAGCGCGGAAGCATTTTTCGCGATCCGTTGCGTCAGCATCACCAGCTGGTTTGCCGCGGCAATTTCCTTGATACCGGCGCCGGATTGCAATTTGAGTACTGCAACCTGCTCTGCCAGTTCGAGCATTGCCGAGTTTTCGTTGTCGATGGTGGCAACGCTCTTGCCCAGGGCAAGCAGGTTTGCCTCCTGCTCGATCACGGTCGCGGCGTCCTTGTCGGTTTCAGCCCAAGTCCTGGTCAGTACCTCAAGCTGGGGCCGAACATCCGCCGGGGAAGCGGGAACATCGACACCATCGATTTCGCCACCGGAAGCCAGTCGCTCCAGCAAGCGCCCGAAAGTCTCACGCGATTCCTTGAGTTGCGTAAACGCAGCAGGATTACCTTGCAGCGCGAGCGTGGAGGCCTTGGCCAGTCGCTGCGAAAGCATTTCCATTTCACCCGAGGCGCCGACGTACGCTGTTCCGTATGCGGAATCACGGTTATTGAAGTAAACCAGCATGGCAATCGCCAGCAGGAGAATGACGAAAATCCCGCCCAGGGACTTCATCTGATCGGTCACAGGCTGCTGCGTGAAGAACGCCGGCAGCAAGGAAACACCTCTGCCGGGCGATGAATCCGATACACCTTCTGCGACAGTCATCGGTGCCTGATTGCTGTCTTTGCCACCCAAACCAAGGTTCTTCAAGCCAAACGCCATGTTTATCCTCCGCTCGTGATCCGAATGAATCAGACCCCGATATTCATGAAATCATTATCAGCGAGCAAGTCGCGCACCGAGAGTTTTCGCCAGATACCGCCCTGACTGTCCGTATACCGTACCGCGCCCCACGCCGGCGCCGCCTGATCCGAACCGGCAGCGGAAAAATCCTCCGGATTCTTCAGGCCAAGCATGCGCGTCACCAGCAAGGCGGCATTGGCGGCATGCTTGCTGCCGACCAGGAGCAGCCGCGTGTTGTTGTTCCTCGGCGTCGGCGCCCCTCCGCAAAACACCGAGAAATCGGCAACCGCATGCAGACTGCCGCGGATATTGGCAATTCCGGCAAACCAGGGCCGGGTTAGCGGCACCGCCGTCAGTTTCGGCGCCTGAACGATCTCGCCGCTGTCGGACAGATCGATCAGCCAGTTGTCGTCGCCCGCCTGAACGCCAAGCCAGGATGAGGCGCCACGCCCCTGGGCGGCGCCCAGGATGCGCTCCGCCAGGTACGCCTGAAAATCGCGAAGACTGGTTTTCTTAGCCATTCAGATCAGGGCAACGCCGCAATTTTCTTCAGCAACTCTTCCGGATTGACCGGTTTGACGATGTAATCCGCCGCCCCCTGCCGCAGACCCCAGATCTTGTCGGTTTCCTGCCCCTTCGAGGTACAGACGATCACCGGAATATGCTTGGTTTCCTCGGCACGGGTCAGGGTACGCGTTGCCTGATACCCATTGAGCCCGGGCATCACGACATCCATCAGGATCAGGTCGGGCTTGGTCGCCTTGGCCTTGGCGATCCCTTCTTCGCCATTTTCAGCGGTGCTCACCTGATAACCCGCCTTGGTCAGAAGATCGACAGAAAAAAACCGCTCCGTGGGGGAGTCGTCAACAACGAGAATATTTTTGACGGGCATTATTGCTCCATGAACCGCTAGGAAATTCCGGAGGCAGCCGGCGTTACAAACATGGCGACTGTCTGCAGCAAACTGTCCTTGGTGAAAGGCTTGGTCAGGTATTGATCGGAGCCGACCATGCGCCCCCGAGCCCGGTCGAACAGGCCGTCCTTGGAGGACAGCATGATTACCGGCGTCGCTTTGAAGCGGGCATTCTTCTTGATCAGGGAACAGGTCTGGTAACCGTCGAGGCGCGGCATCATGATGTCGCAGAAAATCACCTTCGGCTGATGGTCGGCGATTTTCGCCAACGCATCGAAGCCGTCCTCGGCAAGGACGACCTGACATCCCGCCTGCACGAGAAATATCTCCGCGCTTCGCCGGATCGTATTGCTGTCGTCAATGACCATTACCTTGACGTCGCGCAACCTGGATAAGTCAACCAATTAAGTCCCCTCCCCCCTTAGTCCGGAGGCTGTTCTAGCGCCGCATCATACTACGCCAACCTTAAAATTCCACCATTTCAAAATCAGTCTTGCGGGCGCCGCATTCAGGGCATACCCAGTTCATCGGGACATCCTCCCAACGAGTTCCCGGCGCAATACCCTCTTCCGGCAGACCCAGCCGCTCATCATAAATGAGGCCGCAGATCAGACACATCCATGTCTTGTAAATTGTTTCGTCGTTCATGTCGCTATCGTTGCCGCAAGCCGGATTCAGATAAAATCCGCGTCATCTTACCCAATCGCCGGCACATGCGCCACGTCCGCAGCACCTCATGAACATCAAAATCCCGACGCCGCCGCTGGTTCTCGTGTTTGCCGCCAGCGATCCCACCGCCGGCGCCGGCATCCAGGCGGACATGCTGACGCTGGCCAGCCTCGGTTGCCATCCCTTGTCGGCACTGACCGCGATCACCGTGCAGGACACCGTCGGTGTCGAGAGTGTGCATCCCGTCGCCGCCGAGCTTGTCGAACGCCAGGCCCGGGCCCTGCTCGAAGACATGCAGATCGCCGCCTTCAAGCTCGGCGTACTGGGCAGCGTCGAGAACGTCGTCGCCATCGCCGAAATCGTTTCCGACTATCCCGACATCCCGCTCGTCTTCGACCCGGTCCTGACCTCCGGGCGCGGCGACGACTTGTCGGGGGAGGAAATCATCTCCGCGATGCGCGAGTTGCTGCTGCCGCAAACGACGATACTGACCCCGAATGCGCCCGAGGCAAGGCGCCTGGCGGAACATGAAGATGACGAAAGCGAGCCGGCAATCGATCTTTGCGCCCATCGCCTGATCGAAATGGGCGCACAGCACATCCTGATCACCGGAACGCACGAAAACACGCCGGAGGTGATCAACACCCTGTATGGCGTGAATGGCGTGCTGCGCCGCGACCGCTGGGAGCGCCTGCCCGGCAGTTATCACGGCTCCGGCTGTACGCTGGCCTCGGCGGTCGCCGGTTGCATTGCCGGTGGCGCCAGCATCGAGGACGCCGTGCGCGATGCGCAGGACTACACCTGGCAGACGCTGGCCAACGGCTTCCGGCCCGGCATGGGACAGTTCATCCCGGATCGCTTCTTCTGGGCCAGGGGCG
>JBFZCS010000167.1:0-2733 GCA_041307825.1 Azonexaceae bacterium | reverse complement strand
CTCGTGTTCGCCCAGGAACACGGCGCCGGCGTCTTCGCGTTGTAGTAGCGCGGCTTCTTCCTCGCTGTGCGTGCGCAGCACGGTTTCGATTGCCGGGTTCAGGGTGCGGGCGATTTCCAGCATCTTGCGTGCGTCGAAAGCGTCCGGCGTGGCGATCACCAGCAGGGCGGCGCGGGCGACATGGGCCTGGATCAACACGGCCGGGTCGGTGGCGTTTCCGCTGACGGCCAGCTGGTTGTTGGCGCGCAGTTTTTCCACCTGCTCACGGTTCTGTTCGACGACGACGTGGCTGATTCCCTGCTCATTCAGTTGCCGGGAGATGCGCTGGCCGACGCGGCCGTAGCCGACCAGTACGACCTGGCCGGTCAACGCCGCCTGATCGGTATTCATCGGCAGTTCGGCCAGCGGGTCGTCGCCCGGTTGGAGGTGGCGGGCCAAGGCCGAGTGAGTTCGCAGCCAGTTTTCCAGCGGGCCGATGGCCGTAAACACCAACGAATTGCAGGCGATCGAGATGATCGCGCCGGCCAGGATCAGGCTGCTTCCTTCCGCTGGTAGCAGGCCAAGCGACATGCCGAGGCCGACCAGAATGAACGAAAATTCGCCGATCTGCGCCAGGCTGGCGCCCACGGTCAGCGCGGTGTTGAGCGGGTAGCGGAAGGCGAGGACGAGGGCGACGGCGGCGAGTGTTTTGCCGAGCAGGATGATGGCGCTGACGGCCAGCACGCGCAGCGGCTCGTCGAGCAGCACCTGCGGATCGAACAACATGCCGACCGAAACGAAGAAAAGCACCGCGAAGGCGTCGCGCAGCGGCAGCGATTCCTCGGCGGCGCGGTGGCTGAATTCCGAGCCGCGTATGGTCATGCCGGCGAAGAAGGCGCCAAGCGCGAAGGAAACGCCGAACAGTTCGGCAGAGCCGTAAGCAACGCCGAGCGCGGCGGCGACGACGCACAACGTGAACAACTCGCGCGAACCGGTGCGGGCGACCAGCCACAGCAGGCGCGGCAGCAGGCGCGTGCCGACCACCAGCATCAGGGCGATGAAGGCGGCGATCTTGGCGAAGGTGATGCCCAGGGTGACCCAAATGCCTTGCGCGGCTGCGGCGCCGGCCAGGCCGGCGGACTGGCCGCCAAGCAGGCCGGCCAGGGGTGGTAGCAGAACGAGGACGAGCACCATGACCAGATCTTCGACGACCAGCCAGCCGACGGCGATGCGTCCGTTGATCGAGTCGAGCACGCCGCGCGCTTCGAGCGCGCGCAGCAGCACGACGGTGCTGGCGACCGACAGCGCCAGGCCGAAAACCAGCGCGGCGCCCGGCGCCCAGCCCCAGTAGAGGGCCAGCCCCATGCCCATCGCGGTGGCAACGGCGATCTGTACGATGGCGCCGGGAATGGCGATGCGCTTGACGGCCAGCAGGTCGTCCAGTGAGAAATGCAGGCCAACGCCGAACATCAGCAGCATGACGCCGATTTCGGCGAGTTGGCTGGCGAGGCCGACATCGGCAACGAAACCCGGCGTGGCCGGGCCGATCATGACACCGGCCAGCAGATAGCCGACCAGCGGCGGCATGCGCAGGCGGGCGGCGATAAAACCGAAAACCAGAGCGAGCCCGAAGGCGGCGGCAATGGTCGTAATCAGGCTGAGGTTATGGTGCATGGACTTGCGCGGCGCGGATCACCGTTTTCAGACGGCTATGACGCAAGAACGTTCAACCACCTGAAATTGGGCAATTTCTGACGGTCGACCGCAACCGTCACTTGCGCAGTCGGCGCAGATAGATGCCAAGCAGCGAAAACAGTGCGGCGGCGATGCCGAAAAAGAAGGCCCGGGCGACATCGACATCCTGATAGTCCAGCAGGATGGGCAATTCGTTTTCTACGGTGTAGCGGATGGTGGTCTGGAAGTGCCAGGAAGATGACTTGACCTCGAAAATACCGTTGTTGATGCTCCACCTGAGCCAGGCATGTTCTTCCATGATTTCGCCGTTCGGGGCTGCCGGCGTCAGTGTCTTGACGGTACCTGCGGCTTTCGCGTCTGCCAGATCCTGGTAAAAGACACCACAGGTTTCATTGTTGGCGCAGATGGCGACGAGGCGGAATTCGGGCTTCCAGACATCGGTTTTCTCCTTGGGCCACGCGATCATGAAAGCGACGCTCCAGGCGCCGACCAGCACCGAAAAGATCATCAGGGCGATGAATATCTGCGCGAGCATGCCGCGTTTGTCTTGGGTCATACGAATCCTTATTAATTGGCCAGCTTGGCGAGCTGTGGCTTGAGTTGTTCGAGCGTCGCCGTGAAATCGGCCATCCGCTGCTTTTCCTGATCGATCACCGCTGCCGGAGCGCGGGCGACGAAACCCTCGTTGGTGAGCTTGCCCTGAGCAATCGAGATCTGCTTTTCCAGCTTTTCGATTTCCTTGGCCAGGCGCACGCGTTCGGCGGCTACGTCGATTTCCACCTTGAGCATCATGCGGGTTTCACCGACGACAGCCACCGGCGCCATCGCATCAGCCGGCATGTCGTCAACGATTTGTACCTCGGCGAGCTTACCCAGAGCTTGCAGGATCGCTGCGAACTCGGAAATCTCGGCGCCGCCACCGGCGATTAGCAAAGGCATGCGCAGGGCGGGCGAGACGTTCATCTCGCCGCGCAGGTTGCGGCAGGCGTAAACCAGGGCTTTCAGGCGTTCGACCTTGGCTTCCGAAGCTTCGTCGAGGCGCGACAGGTCGGCACGCGG